>JBQCHB010000174.1:0-6150 GCA_051955075.1 Flavisolibacter sp. | reverse complement strand
TAGCCAGCTATCGTGTCTTACCTCGATTACAAATTCGTAGCTGCGGTACTGCTTTTTAAGCAGGCTGAAAAAATGCTCCGCAGTATCATAGTTAAATTTTAAAGATGGTGGTAATTGAACCAGTACTGGACCCATCATCTTTTCCATGGGTTCAAAAATGCTAAAGAAGCGTTCTAAAGGCTCCTCCGGCTCTCTTAATTTTTTCAAATGCGTAAGATAACGGCTCATTTTAGGGCAGAACAAAAAATTTGTGGGTACCTGTTCCATCCATTTCATTACTGTTTCTTGTGAAGGGAGACGGTAAAAACTGGCGTTTATTTCGGTAGTGGAAAACGTTTGTGCATAAAATGACAACCATTTGACGGATGCCAGCTTAGGTGGATAAAACAGGTCCTTCCAGTGTTTATAGCTCCAGCCTGAAGTACCTATGTAAATGTTATTCAGCATGAATATTTTCGAAACTTGAAATCCATGAATATTCATTAAATAATTGCTAAAGAAACATGCCATACAACGATTGGCCTGATACTTTCGTCATTATTTGTGCTGCCAAAAAATAGCAGTTGGTTTGAAGAATGAAGAAATTATTTTTCAAAAAAGAAGTAAAGTATCTGCCTCTGGAATCCCGGCCTTTGCCCTCTTTACTCACTTGCCTTTTGATGGATTTTATAGGAAGCGCTGTTATTGTTGTGCCCGTTTTAGGCGAATTGATCTGGGCGCCTATTTCAGCATTTTTATTTTGGCGGATGTTTGGTTTTAGAAAAGGGTTTTTAGGTGGTGTGTTTAGTTTTATAGAAGAATTGATCCCCGGCATTGATTTCATTCCCACATTTACCATTATGTGGTTCATTCAATATGCCCGCAGAAAAAAAGAAACATTAAGCGTTTCTACCGTCAGATAATTACATCTGTCAATTTAAATTGCTTGTCTAGCACAACAAATTGCCCGTTATACTGCGGGGCAATTTTGCCGTACCTGTTATGAATGTTGAGCACTTGTGCAGGATACAAACTGCACATGCGAAGGGCTTCACCCGCTTCTATACCTACATAATGCACCAGGTTATAAAAAGCCTTGTGCATGCTTAATGCGGAACCGCTTAATATGCTATTGCTTTCATACTTATCGCCAACTAAATAGTGTTGGTAAGGGCCTTGATCGGTTTCTGTTACAGCATCAGTAATGGCAAACAAACGTGGACCCATTATTTTCTTTGCAATGGCTATTGCGGCATAATCTACATGATGGCCGTCCGGAATAACACTGGCCATTACATTACAATGTTGCAGCGCAGCACCCACCAGGCCAGGCTCTCTATGGTGCAAGGAACTCATGGCGTTATACAAATGTGTAACTGCTTTAATGCCGCTGTCAAAGCTTTGTGTAGCTTGTGAATAGGTGGCATTGCTATGCCCGGCAGAAATAATAATATTGTGTTTAAGAATTAATTCAATCACTTCGCTGCTGCATATTTCCGGCGCAAGTGTAATCATCGTAACAACATCTTCTCCGTATTCCAAAAGATCTTTTACTTCCTGCAGTGAAGGACTGTGAATACATTCTTTAATGTGTGCACCTCTTTTTACTTCATTCAGCCACGGACCTTCCAAATGCAAACCGTGTACACCTTTACCATTTGTTTTCCAATAATCTTTTACAGCATCAATGCATTTTTTTAAAACTTCAATAGTGTTGGTAGCAACCGTAGGCTGAAAAAGAAAGGTTCCTTCTTTCGCAAATTGCTGCTGCATAGCTTGCAAGGTGGCTACACCCGGGTAAGCCGATAAAAGCTTTTGTGAAGCACCATAAACCTGCACATCAATAAAGGCAGGAACAAAAAGATTATCGGGAAATTTTCTGTGCTCTATATCTGGCGGCAACTGGGATGTTGAGACTATATCTTCTATAAAACCTTCGCTAATGATCACAGCATGATCTTCCAACCAGCTTTCACCGTTAAATATTTTGTGTGCAGAATACGCTTTTTGCATGCTCAAAAATAAGCCCCGATAACGACATCATTTAACCTGACCGCATCATAATGCTTTGCATTCCCGCAAATATCGTCTTCCATATCAGCCCAAAAAAAGATTGTGTTGTAAGCCTTGAATACCTCACATTATTTGCTGTTATTTCAATGCCGTCAGCACCGGGGTTGTCGGGCCGGATTACATACCGGTTAAGCAATTTGGTGATAAATTTTCTTGTGGTGATGGCGCCAGTTTCTTCATCAGTCTTGCGCAGCACTACCGAAAGATTATTGTACCGCATTTTCACATTAGCCCACGCAGTAAAATCTTCTGCCTGCACTTTAAAGCTTAAACTATGCAAATCAAGTGAAGGAATTTGTGTGTTGGCCAAAGGAACTGAAAGATTGTTAAGCTGCGCAGCTGCTACATTTTTAATAGAACCTTCCGCATCAAACCTTCCATTGGTGGAATCTAAATAAAACTTGAAAGATGCAGCAATGGAACTGTTGCCTAAAATTTTTCCATTGGCCCGCACTGTGCAAATAGAGTTTCGCCTGATCCAAACTGAATCGTTGGTAGCATTTTTAACTGCAATATTTAATCCTTGCAAACCAAGTGTTCCTTCCTGGCCTGTACCGGCATTTTTTTCGGTGTATTCAACCGAAGCATTTTGAACAATGATATTCTTAATCCTTATTGTTGATTGCGACTGCAATAATTTTTGGTGCGGAAAGCTTCCGATCTTGCTTTTAAATAATCGCTCCTGTGTTTTATCCAGATACACTGAAAACTTTGGCTGTTGTAACAGCACAGTGTCAGCATCAATAATATTGTTCTTAATGAAATGGTCAATATGTGTATTGATGAACCTGATTTTATTTAGCTCTACATAATATAAGCTGGCTTGCACACCGTAATATTTATAAAACTCGTCTTTCTTTAAAGTTGGTTGCAGTTTAAAACTGTCCATCTCTATGGTTTTTGATTTGGACGCATACGTTAGCCACTCGGCCTTCATTTTGTACGACGAATCCTGGGTGCGAAACTTTACATCATGAAACTTTAGAAAAATGCTTTTAGCAAAAGCAATACGAGCTGTGTCATAAGCTGCCGTACTGTCAATTTGAATATCATCTACAGCTGCATCAAACCGATCGAACTGCAGCTTCACCGACTCTGAAGTATCGGCGTTTTTATACAACAATTTCACACCATCCAGCTTTATGTGTTTTATGGAAATGGCTTTAATGGCTGGTTGTATAGCCTTCCATAATGGAGGGTGATCTTTTGCTGTTTCGTTTTTACGTATATGCCTTGAAAGCCTGATATTGGCCTGCCTGGTCATGATCTCTTCAATATTGATCTTTTTACCAAACAAAATGGAAACCAATCCTACGCCTTTTATATGGCCGTTTTGCAAGCTTAATTGCATGGTAAGTGCAGGCAGTTCATTTTTTTCTTCAAGTGCTTTATAGTGATTACTGTCTATGTCAATATGCAGGTTTTGTATTTCTACATCGCCACCAAAAAAATTTGCTTTCAACCGGCCAAGATCGTATGTGTATAAGCTATCCGATCCTTCAATGATAAGCGTATGCAACTTATTGCGCAGTGTGGGTTCTAAAAAAATGTTTACAAGAAAAATAATGACTATGAATATAAGCAACAAAATGCCTGAGGCTATAAGTAAAATGGGTTTGTATGGTGCAGCTTTGGAAAACAGCATACAAACAGAAATATAAAAGCTATGCCAACACAATTCTGCAAAAGCAAGGATTACTCTATTACAAAACGATAACCAATCCCTTTTATCGTAATGATTTCAACAGAAGGATCGTTCTTCAAATAATTGCGAAGTTTAGTGATGTACACGTCTAGGTTGCGGCTATTGAAAAAAGAATCGCTACCCCAAAGGAGGGTAAGTATTTCGCTGCGTTCTACTATTTTCTCCCTATTCTCATATAAAAGCCTGAGCAATTCACTTTCACGATAAGAAAGTTTGCGTTGTTCGTCGGCACTGTTTAGCGTTTGTCTTTTATTATTGAAAACATATTTTCCAAAGCTGACCTCTTCGTGGTCTGTTTGGATTTCAGATTTGTTTTTCAAAACGTTTTCAATGCGAACAATCAACTCTTCTATACTAAACGGCTTGCGTATATAATCATTGGCGCCCAATTTAAAACCATTCAGTACATCATTAGTTTGCGATTTGGCACTTAAAAAAATTATCGGCACCTGCGTATCTTTTTCTCTTATTTCATCGGCAATAGAAAAACCGTCTTTATTAGGAAGCATTATATCAAGCACACATACATCTGGCTTTACTTCATTGAATTGCTTAACCGCTTTGCCGCCATCGCTTTCCAATACCACATCATAACCGCGGCCCTGTAAAGTTTCGCTGACGATTTTTGCCAGGAAAACCTCATCTTCTACATACAAAACTTTTGCCTTTTTCATGCCTGGAAAGTTTAAGTTATGATCGTTGGTCTGTTTTATGTTTTGGAAGCGTAATAAAAAATTTGCTGCCGTCGCCTTCTATTGATTCTACCCTTATGGTTCCTTCATGCTTTTTAATTACATGCGAAACATAGCTGAGGCCCAAACCATACCCTTTTGCATTGTGCAAATTTCCGGTTGGCACCCGAAAGAACTTTTCAAATATTTTATTGTGGTACTCTCCCGGAATGCCAATGCCTGAATCAGCTATCATTAGTTGCAATTTATTGTCCAGGCCTTTTATGGCAATATCAATTTCGGCATTTTCAGTACTATATTTTAAGGCGTTATCCAGTAAATTAAAAATAACACTAACCAAGTGTAGCCTGTCGCCTTCCAAAGTGGTATTTCCTTCCGTGGTTGTCTTTATTTGTGCTCCTTTCTTTTCAAATTGCAACCGCATGGAGGAAGTAACTTCATTAACCATCTCTTTCATATCCAGCGGCTCGTATCGCAACTCAATTTCCTTTTTTTCGAACATAGAAAGCTTTAGCACTTTGTCAACAAGAAGAGAAAGGCGTTGCAATTCGTTAGCCGAAATATCAAGGTATTCCTTCGAACGTTGTGGATCTATAGTTGCGTTGAAACTCCGCAGCGCTTCTATAGCAACGCTGACTGTGGCAATAGGTGTTTTTAATTCGTGTGTGATGTTGCTGATAAATTCATTTTTGATTTCAGCCAGCTTTCTTTGACGAAGCAAATTGCGGTACAATAATGAGAAAGACATGATGGTAAACGCCACTAAAAAAACAGAAAATAAGATAGGAACACTAATGCGCTTCAATAAAAAAGGAACAGCATTGCCCAAAGAAAGCTGGTACGTAATAGGATTGGAAAAGCCTAATGTTACTTCGTTGAAAACCGGTTCTGCTCTTTCAACCGTAGGAACACGTTTTACCTGGAAAGGAACATTGATATTCTGGTCGCGCAATTTTTTACTGTAGGTAGCCTGCACTTCTTTTACTCTTATAGAATCCTGGATAGAATCTATGTCGAATAAAAATTGCATAAGGCGATTGCGTCTGCCCGAAAAAGATTTGTTGGAAAAGTGCATGGTATCCGAACCACGAATGATGATAGCCTTGCCGTCAACATCTTTTACCTTTTTGGTTAAGATGTCAACCATGTTCACTATTTTTTGATCGGGCTTCTTTTTTTCTTTCAGTTTATTTTCCGGAAATTCTTTCTGTATAAAAACTTTTGTTGACGCGGAGGAATCGCCCAGCAGTTTGTCTAATTTCAACTTGGTTCCCTGTAAATCAAAAATTGTTTCACGAAACATAAAATTGGTACGCATCTCCAGGTTGCGTTCTTCTCTTTGATAAGCCTTCTTCAGCCAGTAGAGTTGAAAGCCGGCAATTGCCATGATACTAAGCACCATGAGTATAGGCAACCATTTTATGTTTTTGATTTTCAGCATCCGGACAAAATTACCCTTTTCAATTACCGCTCATACTTCATTTAACCATTATTAACGTAGTTCCAACCAGGATTAACAAGTTGTGAAAGCAGGACGATTTAGCTTTGGTAAAATGCTTATGCGATGAAAAAGATTTTACTCTCTGCCTGCCTTGTTTTTTCACTAATTACACAAGCGCAAATGAAAGAAGGGCGCATTGTTTACGAACGTACGCTCCAGTTACCTGTACGCATGTTCAACGCCGGCCCGGAAGTTGCAGC
>JBQCHB010000173.1:0-3045 GCA_051955075.1 Flavisolibacter sp. | reverse complement strand
GGGAGACCACTTATTTGGAGCTGGCAGATCAGATGTTCCGGGAACTGGATACAGTTTTGCCACTGGATGCCTGTTTTGTGGTGCCTCATGGCGCGGCCGTGGCTGAAAACCATAGGGATATGGACGGCGATTGGTTGCAATTATTAAGAAAAAAATTAGGTGAAACGATTCCGATAGTTGGCACATTAGACCCACATGCCAATGTGAGCAAGGTTATGGTAAGCTGTACACAAGGATTATTTCCTTACAGCACCAATCCTCATATTGACCAACGGGAAACAGGAAGAAAGGCCGCACAGTTTCTCCTTAAAATTTTACGCAAAGAAATCAATCCTGTACAAATTTTATTTCAGGCGCCGGTTGCGATGAGTATTGAACAGCAATATACATCAGCCGAACCTTGTAAAAGTCTATATCAATTTGCGGAAACACTTTGTGAAAGTGAAAATGGCTTACACTTAAACATCGCAATTGGATTTCCATATGCGGATGTGTATGAAATGGGAACATCGGTAATTATAATTGCTGATAAAGATTGGCAAAAAGAAGGATCAATAAAAGATCGATTAGGAGCTTATTTTATAAAAGAAAAGAAAAATTTTGTAGGGGAAAAAGACATTATAGATTCTCAATTACATTCCATCGGGGAAAAGCGTAAACCCGTGTTACTATTGGATATGGGCGACAATGTGGGTGGAGGCAGCAATGGCAACAGTACGTACCTGCTGGAAAAATTAGAAAGAACAAACCACCGGTCATTTATATGCATTTATGACCCCGCAGCTGTTAAAGAATGCCTTTCTCATGACAGCCATGAGAATTTCCTTTTATCTTTTGGGATAAATCCGGAAACAGGAAATGCTTATCAAATGCGGGTTACATTGACCAGTACGCATCATGGAAAGTTCAGGGAAGAACAACCGAGACACGGAGGACAAGTTCACTATGATATGGGTGATACCGTTATTGTAGTTACGGAAAGGGGCAATACCATCATGCTGCACTCAAAAAGGATTCCGCCTTTCAGCCTGGCTCAACTTACTTCCTGTGGGGTAAATCCAGCTACATTTGACGTGCTTGTAGCTAAAGGGGTAAACGCACCAATTGCTGCATATGGGCCGGTTTGCCCAACGATCATACAGGCGAATACTCCCGGAGTTACGCAGGCGGATATGACAAAATTTAATTTTCAATACAGAAGAAAACCTTTGTTTCCTTTTGAAGACGTGTAAAAATGATAAAAATACTTTCATCTAAAACTTCATTACAACCTTACTATACAGAAGGCCCTGTGATAGATGAATACGGAAATATCTATTTCACTACTTTGTCAGGCGGAAAAATAATGAAGGTGAATAACAAAGATGAAATAGTTACCTGGGCTACATCCATTTGCCCAAATGGGCAAACTATTCTAAATAATGGTGATCACCTTGTGTGTGATAGCAAACAGGCCGCTCTTATCCGATACAATAAAGAAGGAAATTTTGTTTCAAATGAAATAAATGGCTTTTGCGCGGGAGAAATTATCCAGGTGCCGAATGATGTGATAACCGATAAAAAAGGGAATATTTATTTTACTGATTCTGTACGGCATCACGGAAAAGTGGCTTGCATTGACACTGCAGGCAAACAAAGTATTATTGCCAGAAATTTGGATTATCCAAATGGACTTGCCTTATCAAACGATGGAAAGACTTTGTTCGTTGCTGAGAGTTATAAGAATAGAATTATTGCCATTGAACTTGAAAAGAATTACAGTAACATCCGCATTGTTGCTGATTTGCCTGCACACCCTTCTAATAATATTGTAAATAATCTTCCTGATGGAATCAAAGTAGATGAAAAAGACAACATTTGGGTAGCTCATTACGGCATGGGAAAGGTTCAGATTCTGTCAGCCAGTGGGGAAATTGTACAATCAATTTCTACCGAATTTAATTTAACCAGCAATCTTTTTATTAAAAATAATCACGTGATCATCACCGGTGGATTCGCAGAACCGGGGCCAGGCGCTTTTGTTGAAATCCTCTTTGAATATGAATAACCAAACTACGATATCAAAAATTACATTAGGAACCGTACAACTTGGCATTCCTTATGGCATTGCCAATAAATTGGGGCAACCTTCCACGAAGTCTAGCCATGAATTGCTACAATTCGCTTTAGACAATCGTATCAATACGCTGGATACAGCAAGAATTTATGGCAATGCAGAAGAAGTAATTGGCTCTTTTGAGCAGTCGGAACAATTGACCATTATATCAAAATTCAAACTAAGTGATGCAGCGCTTAATAACCTGGATTTAGCGATACGCGAAGCAAGAGAAAGCGTCCGTATTTCCTGCGAAATGCTGAAAATTAAAACCATCCCAATTTGCCTTTTCCATAAAAATAAAGATCAGGCAATAGAAAAAGTTTCAAAAATATTACCTCCAATTTTAAAGATCCTTAAACAGGAAGGTAGGATATCTGAAGGAGGAATTTCGGTATATTCACCCGCTGAGCTTCGATATATCAGGGATTGGAAAACCATTCGCGCTGTTCAGGTGCCGATGAATATTTTTGACACAAGATTGTTGACGCAAAATCTAATGCAGACATTGGTTGACAACCAGGTAAAGGTTTTTATCAGGAGTATTTATCTGCAGGGTTTGATTCTAATGGATGAAAATGAGGTTCCGGATCATCTGTCTATTGCAAAAGCTCCCTTGCATCAACTAAAAACAATAGCAGCATCAGTAAACAAAGAAATAAAGGAGATTGCTTTTTCCTTTGTATGCGATACACCGGGAGTAACCAGCCTGGTAGTGGGGGCTGAAACCATTGGTCAATTGAAAGAAAATCTTGCCTTGCTATCTGGTTCGCCTTTACCACCGGAGGTTTATTCCCGCATACTAAATAGTTTTAAAAACTTGCCTGAAGAGCTGATCACTCCGGCTCTCTGGAATAAAAATACTAATCCATGAATACGCTACAATTATTTGACCTCAGTAATAAAATTGCTATCGTTACCGGTGGCACCGGCTTGTTCGGAAAACCGAT
>JBQCHB010000172.1:0-14441 GCA_051955075.1 Flavisolibacter sp. | reverse complement strand
AGCTTAGTGTAAATAGGCGCTAAGCTTTTTTTGTGATATAAGCGAAATGATAGTGATAGTGCAAGGAAAAACGCTCCGATCTAAGTCTCCCCTTCAGGGGAAAGGGAGTGTTTATTTCACTTCCTGCATTTGCACCAATCTGAAATAATACCCTTGCCTGTTTATTAATTGTTCGTGTGTGCCTCTTTCAACAATTTCACCCTTTTGCAATACAATAATTTCATCGGCATGACGAATAGTGGAAAGCCTGTGGGCAATAACAACAGAAGTTCTGTTTTCCATCATTTTATTAATAGCGTCCTGCACCAGTCTTTCGCTTTCCGTGTCAAGTGCCGATGTGGCTTCATCCATAATTAAGATGGGTGCATTTTTATAAATGGCCCTGGCAATGGTTAAGCGTTGTCTTTGCCCGCCGCTGAGCCGCATGCCTCTGTCGCCAACAAAAGTATCATAACCATTTTCCAGCTCAGAAATAAACTGGTGGGCATTAGCAGCTTTGGCAGCCTCTATAGCCCTGTTGCGGTCAATGGCGTCGCTGCCAAAACCGATATTATTTAAAACGGTGTCGTTAAATAAAATAGCTTCCTGCGATACAATGGCTATTAAAGAACGCAGATCGTGAATTTTAAGATCACGCAGGTCTTTGCCATCCAAAAGAATCGCTCCTTCAGTAACATCATAAAATCTTGGAATCAGATCGGCCAAAGTAGATTTACCGGCACCGCTTTCGCCTACCAGTGCGATCATTTTTCCCTTAGGAACAGTGAGGTTGATATTGTGTAGCACATTTTCATGCATGTAAGAAAAACCAACATTTTGCAAAGCGATGGATTCTTCAAAATCATGAACAGCAACAGCATTTTCTTTTTCTGTAATCTTTTGCGGTTCATCTAAAATAGATAGTACTCTTTCGCCGGATACAATACCACGTTGCAGGGCTGTAACGGCCACCGAAATATTCTTTACAGGATTAATAATTTGAAAGTAAAAGCCAATGTATGCGATGAAAGCTGAAGCTGTCATATTACTTCTGCCTTCCAAAATGAGGTAACCGCCATACACAATAATAACAACAATAACAGCTACGCCTAAGAATTCGGATAAAGGTGAAGCCAGTTCCCGGTGATTGGTGATGGATTTGGTGGTTCTTGCCAGGTTTTCATTTTCTGTACGAAACTTTTTATTGATAAATTTTTCTGCGTTGAAAGCTTTAATAATGCGGACGCCGGTAATGGTTTCCTCAGCAAGATTTAAGATAGTACCAAACAAGCTCTGGCCGTACTGCGATTTTTTACGCAGCCTTTTTGAGATAGTGGAAATTAAAATTCCCGAGACAGGAAAGAAAACAAGCGTAAAAAAAGTAAGCTGCGGCGAAAGATAGAACAGGAAAACAAAAGTGGCGATCACTACTAACGGATCTCTGAACAAGGTTTGAATAGCACTTACTACCGTTGTCTCAATTTCGCCAACGTCGTTGCTGATAATAGATAAAAGGTTTCCCTTCTTTTGCGCATGGAAAAATTGCAGCGATTGTGTACTGTATTTTTCAAATAGCTGTTCCCTAATTCTTTTTACAAGCGTTACCCGCATGCGTGTAAGTACTTTCTGGCTTAAAAAGCCGAACAGGTTTTTGAGAAAAACAAAAATCAATAGAACAATACACACATAAATTAAAACACCCAGCTTGCTTGTTGTTTCGATATAATGATTCAGGTAATAATAAAAGGCGTCCTTAAAATAGGCAGCCGACAAGGAAAAAGAAGGGAGCGCTGTAACAACTTCCTGTTTTTTTGTTTCAAACAAGACGTCAAGCAGTGGAATGATCAGTGCAAAATTGAGCAGACCAAAAATGATGTAGAAAAAGATGTAAATGCAATATTCAGGTATATAATGACGATAAGGTTTTGAAAATTGTAAGAGCCGTAAAAAGATTTTCATGAAACTGGTGCAGTTATTAATTATATATTTTTGCAAAATACGTGAAAAACCTGCTGTGCCGGCTTAAAGCGTGTTAATATAAATAAACAGAATGCCGTTACTAAGTATTATTGCAGCCATTCATAATGGTTTAGCCTTTAATCAGCTTTTTTACGAATCACTGTCAAAATATACCGTTCACCCGTTTGAATTAATTATTATTGATAACGCTTCAACAGATGGTAGCCGTGAGTATTTTGAAAGTGTAAATGCGAGGGTCATTCACAACGAAGTCAATTATTCATATCCTTATTGTCAGAACCAGGGCATTGCCATAGCAAAGGGTGAATATTTATTTTTTTTGAATAACGATCTGATCCTTTCACCCAAATGGGACGAAATATTGATAGAAGTTTCAAAGCGGCACCAGGTGGATGTTTTGTCTGCATCGGGAATTGAAAACCTTGGCAATAAAAAAGATACCCAGAACATTGATAGAAAGTGGAAACGTACGAAAAACCCATTGATGGTATTAGGGTTTGGAAAGAGGAACCTGGCTTTTATGCATAAGATGATGTATGGCAATTGGGAAAAATTTTGTGCAAAGAAATTTGAAGAACATCACTGGGATATTGTGGAAGGCATTGTAGGCAATAATGTAATGATGACAAAACGTGGGCTTGATATTTTAGGACTATGGGATGAACGCATTCAGTCGGCTGATTTTGACCTGTTCATGCGTACAAAAAAAAGAGCTATGGATGTTGGTGATATCAAACCTTGCCAGATAGCACTCGGCGCTTTTATTCATCACTTCAGCAGAATGACATCGAAATATGCTGTGAAGCCGGAACCCTTCGCCGATCAGCATAAAATGATAGCGTTACATGAAAAATGGACAGCGGTGGAGGCAGATGAATTGCACCCCGACAACGGCACCATTAGAAAAAAATAATTTATGCAGGAAAATAAAAGACAAAAACAAATAGGCGGGTTGATCAACCAAGAGCTGGCGGGTATTTTCCAGCGCCTTGGATTAAACATTGTTGATGGTGGAATGGTTTCTATTTCATCAGTAAAAATTACGCCCGACCTGCTGGAAGCAAGAGTGTACCTAAGCATTTTTAATGCACCGGATAACAAAGCCGTTCTAAAAAAAATTGAGGACAGAAGCTGGGAAATAAAAAAGGAACTGGCTGCTAAAGTAAAGCACCAGTTGCGCCGCATCCCCGAACTAAAGTATTATCTTGATGATACGCTTGATCATGTTTTTAAAATGGAAGAATTATTTAAGCAAATCAAGAAGGACGAAGACAAGGAAAAAGATTGATAAGTTGAAAAGGTTGTTCAATGCCCATCAACTTTTCAACCGGTCAACCAATCAACCTCTAACTAATCAATTTAATCAACCATAATAGTGAACTTCCTCTTCGCCTGGCGCTATTTTAAAGCAAAAAAAACCACCAATGCCATCAATGTGATTTCATGGATCAGCATTGTGGCTATTGTTATTGGCACAGCTTCTCTTATTTTGGTATTGAGTGTGTTCAATGGTTTTGAAGGCCTGGTGAAATCGTTGTATTCTTCTTTTTATCCCGATTTAAAGGTGTCAGCTGTATCGGGCAAACAAATTACTTTAACGGCGGAGCAGCTTCAAAAATTGAGATCGCTTAAAGGCGTAAAAAGTATTTCATTGGTAGTAGAAGAAAAAGCATTGCTCAAAAACGGTGACTATCAATCTATCGTTAATTTAAAAGGCGTAGATGAAAATTTTACAGCTGTAACCGGCGTGCAGAATCATATAGTGAAGGGAGATTTTAATACCGGCACGGCCAATGACGCCTTGCTGGTGCTGGGTGCAGGCATTGAAAACGCTGTGGATGTGCAAACCGACCGGAATCTTGTGCCACTGACAATTTATCTTCCAAAAAAAGGCGAAGTAAGCCTGTCTGATCCATTCAAATCTTTAAGTGTAGATACCATTAATACTTCCGGTACTTTTTTGATCCAGCAGGATTTTGATAACAAGTACGCTATTACCAACCTGGCTTTTGTAAAAAACATGCTGGGCATGGATGCCAATACATACGGCGGGGCAGAAATAGCTATTAGGCCTGGCGTTACTGTTGATGATGTGCAGCAGGAAGTAAAAAGCTTTTTGGGTAAAGATTATCTTATCCAAAACCGGTTTGAGCAGAATGTGGGTTTGTATTCGGTAATGCAGGTGGAAAAATGGATGATCTATGCCATTCTTTCCCTGATACTGGTGGTGGCTGCATTTAACATGATTGGTGCGTTAACGATGCTTGTTTTGGAAAAGAAACAAGATATCAGCGTACTACATGCCCTGGGGGCCGATCGTTCTTTTATTCAAAAAATATTTTTAAATAGTGGTGTACTGTTAGCCATTATTGGTGGTGGCGCAGGCATGCTGCTGGCGTTTTTAATAGGCAAGGCGCAAACAAAATTTCACCTGATCCCTTTAGAAGGCAACACTTTTATGGTAGACTATTTCCCTGTGAAAATGGTGCTTTCCGATTTCCTGCTTGTCGGATTTACAGTGCTGGTCATTGCTTTGCTGGCCTCATGGATACCGGCCCGTAAAGCAGCGCAGCAGCAATTTATTTTGAGAAGTGAATAGCCCTCTTTAGGGGATCAAGGGGCTAATAATCTCCCAGCGTTTCCGGTAACTGGCTCAAAGCTGTTTTGAGTTGTTCGTCGTTTGGTGCTACGCCGTGCCAATTGTGATCGTTCTCCATAAAGTCAACGCCTTTGCCCATAATGGTTTGCATAATGATGGCAATGGGTTTCCCTTTTCCTACTAATGATTTAGCTTCTTCTAATGTATGTACCACTTCGTCCATATCGTTGCCGTTCATTTGAAGCGTACGCCAGCCAAAGGCTTCAAATTTTTGACGAATATCTCCGAGGTCGTTTATCTTATACGTTGGCCCGTCAATTTGCTGGCCGTTCCAGTCAATGGTTGAAATTAAATTATCAACATTGTGATTGGGCGCAAACATAATAGCTTCCCAGTTTTGTCCTTCCTGCAGTTCTCCATCGCCATGAAGTGAATAAACAATATTTTGTTCGTTGTTTAATTTTTTCGACAGCGCAGCACCAATGGCTACACTCATGCCCTGGCCCAATGAACCTGTTGAAATTCTTACACCCGGCAGGCCTTCGTGTGTGGTGGGATGACCCTGCAGGCGTGAATTGATTTTGCGAAAAGTAGCCAGTTCTTTTAAATCAAAATAACCTGAACGAGCCAGCACGGAGTAAAAAACAGGAGATATATGTCCATTCGATAGAATAAAAACGTCTTCTTCTCTTGCGTTCATATCAAAAGGCTGGGGCACATGCTTCATTACTTTAAAATAGAGGGCAGTCATAAAATCGGCACAGCCTAAAGAGCCGCCGGGGTGCCCACTGTTGGCGCCATGTACCATTCTTAAAATATCTCTTCTTACCTGGGCAGCTATTTCAACTAAGCTTGGCATAAAATTTATAAGTTAAGTTAAACTTTAAGTTGTTTCCTGTTCAAAGGTTATCTGAGCTGCAAATGTGCAACCTTTTTTTATTAAAAAGTGTTTTGCGCTAACTCATTACCTTTGCCGAACCATTTAACCAAGAAATATTCAAAAAAGTTGAAAAGCTTAGCTTATGAAACTTATTTTTACACCCCAAAACCCTGCTGAATGCTGAATGTGTTGTTGACAGGCCTTGTTTCTTTTACGATTACTTTTTTGGCCATCCCGGCCATTATAAAAGTAGCAGACCAAAAGAAGCTATTTGACCTGCCAGATGCCCGCAAACTCCATACAAAGCCCATCGCATCGTTGGGGGGCATCGCTATTTTCTTGGGGCTATTCATTGCCACTTTGCTCACTGTTTCTTATAAGGACAATCCGAGATTTCAATATTTCCTTGCTTCGGCTATGGTAATTTTCTTTTTGGGTTTAAAGGATGATATTCTCATTATATCGGCTACAAAGAAGTTTCTGGGACAGTTGGCGGCCACGGCTATCCTGGTTCACCTGGCTAACATTCGTATTGACAGCATGCATGGGTTTTTAGGTATTTATGACTTACCGCAAAGTGCAAGCCTGTTACTTTCTTACACTACCATTATCGTAACCATTAATGCTTTTAACCTTATTGATGGCGTAGACGGGCTGGCGGGCTGTTTGGGTATATTAACCACTTGTGTGTTCGGGGTTTACTTTTTTATGGCCGATATGCCGGCTTACGCTGTTCTTTCTTTTTCTATGGCAGCAAGCCTGGCGGCTTTTTTAATTTTCAATTACAGACCGGCCAAAATATTTATGGGCGATTCCGGTTCTTTATTGTTGGGGTTGATCAACGCAATTTTAGTGATCAGGTTTATCAATACAGCTGATGCGGTTGCCGGCAAATTTCCACTTACGTCATCAGTGGCCATAGGCTTTTCAATTCTTATTGTTCCTCTTTTAGATACATTGCGGGTTTTCAGCATCCGCATTTCAAAAGGCCGTTCGCCTTTTGCACCAGACCGCAATCATATTCATCATTTGCTTTTGGACAGAGGGCTTAATCACAGCCAGATAGCTTTAACCTGCGCAGGGCTAAATTTTTCTTTTATTGCTATGGCTTATTTTGGGAGAGGCCTTGGCTCTACCATCTTAATCTGTTCAATGATCGCCGTTTGGTTTGGTTTGATAGGGGCTTTATTGTACTTCTGGAAGCCTGTTGCCCGGCTGGTGGTTGCAAAGTCTTTTACTGCAGATGTAATAAAACCTTCAACAAAAGTGGTTTCTCTAACAAAAGAAGCAGCTGTGGTAGAGCAATAGTGTAAAGTTGCTTTTAAATCTTCATCGTTTATTAGATTTGCGCTACAAAAATCAAAGCTATGTCAGCAGAAGATGTGTCGTTAACGCTTGAGTTAGCCGAAGACTCCATGAAAAAGGCCATCAGCCATTTAGAAACAGAACTAACAAAAATCAGAGCCGGTAAAGCTAACCCGCAAATGCTGGATGGCATAATGGTAGATTATTATGGTTCTCCCACGCCTATTAACCAGGTTGGTAATATTAGTGTGATGGATGCACGAACCCTTACTATTCAACCATGGGAAAAGAATATGCTTCAGCCTATAGAAAGGGCCATCATCAACTCAAACATTGGTATCAATCCGCAAAATGACGGTGTGTTGATCCGGTTGTTTTTGCCACCGCTTACTGAGGAGCGCCGTCGTGAACTGGTGAAAAGGTGCCTGGGTGAAGGCGAACATTCAAAAGTAGCCATTCGCAATATTCGCCGTGATGCCATTGAAAGCATTAAAAAATCACAGAAGAACGGCTTGAGCGAAGATGCGGCCAAAGATGCCGAAGCCGATATTCAAAACGTTACAGACAGATTCATTGCTTTGGTAGATAAGCATTTGGCCAGTAAGGAAAAGGAAATTATGGCAGTGTAGTAAAATGAGTAAATGAATGAATGATGAATAATGAGTGATGCCTGCCGGTTCATCACTCATTATTTTTTGTAGTGGTTATAAACTTGAATCGTTCTTTTTGTGATTGAAACCGTTTGAAAATTGGAAGACTTCTGGAATAACAAACTTCATTATTTTATCTATTAGCCAAGTATACGCCGCCCAATATCAGACCCAAACAACCCACCTGTATAGCCGTTACGTTTTCGCCATCTAACACGCCCCAAATTATAGAAACCACAGGAATGCCATAAGTAACCAGCGATGCAAACAATCCGCCGGCCCTTTTTATCAACACATAAAATAAAGCAGTAGCAATCGAGCTGCCTACAACGCCTAACAAAACAACAGCGGCTATAGACCATCCTGCAGATTCATCATATCGAAGAATAGAAAAAACATTTTGCTGCCAGGCTACAATGCCTGCCGGAATGCCTACAATGGCTAAAGAAACCGTGGCCATTTGCATAGGGTCGATGCCTTTTAAATAATGACTTACAATGTTTACGTTCAGGCCGTAAAATAACGTGGCCAATAAAATCAGCAGGGTATAATTGAACTCGCTATGAATTAAAGAACTTTTAGAAAGACTTAGGATGATCAAACCAACAAGGCCAACCAATACGCCAGCCAGTTTCTTGTTTTGCATTTTGTCTTTAAAGAATAAAATGCTGATGACAATAACAAACAATGGTGTAAGAGAATTGAGAATACCTTCCATTGAACTGTCAATTTTTTCTATAGCAATGCCAAACAAAAAGGCAGGCAAAAGGTTACCAAGCAAACCCGAAAGAATAACAAAAGGAATTTTTTTGAGTGGAATTTTTGCAAAGTGAAAAACAGCAAAAGGAAAAAATACAAGACCGGCGGAAAATATGCGCAAAGAACCTATTTGCCAGCCTGATAAATTTTCAGAGCCTTTTTTCATTAAAATAAATGAACTGCCCCAGATAAGGGAGAGCAAAATAAATATGAGCCAGTTAACTATTTTTTGTTTGGACATATGGTATTCTTTGGCACATAAAGTTTTCAGAGCAGCAGCTTTTTGTTTTAAACACTTATGAACCGTTCATTACAATTCGTGTAATTAGTGCTTTAAATTCGTGTAAATAAGTTTGCAAAAGTGCAGAAGGATTACATAAACACATAATTTTTTATGAACCGCTTATCCAACATCAGCACAAAAGCTCCAAAAGAATTTGATAAAAAGCAAATCAAGGAAGAAACAGAGAAGATTTTAGAAAAGCTTGATGAACTGCAAAACCTTTTATATGCCGAAGGCAAACATGCGGTGCTGGCTGTTTTACAAGGTATTGATGCCAGTGGTAAAGATGGTGCTATACGAAAAGTCTTTGGACGTTTAAATCCGCAGGGCGTGTTGGTAAAATCTTTTAAAGTGCCTACAGAAGAAGAGTTGAACCATGATTTTTTATGGCGCATTCATCAACACACGCCGGCTAAAGGAATGATACAGGTATTTAACCGCAGCCATTATGAGGATGTATTGGTTACTCGTGTACATGGCTGGTGCGATGATGCCCTGGCGCAAAAACGTTTTGATGCCATCAACAATTTCGAAGACCTTTTGATAACACATAACAATACTTCCATTTTTAAATTTTACCTGCACATATCGCCGGAAGAGCAACAGGAGCGATTCAAGGAAAGACTGGACGATCCGGCCAAGCAGTGGAAGTACAACGCAAAAGATTTGGATGAGGCCAAACTGTGGGACAAGTATATGCAGGCGTATGAAGATGTGTTTGAAAATTGCAGCATTGCTCCCTGGACCATTGTACCCGCCGACCAGAATTGGTATAAAGAATACCTGATTGCCAAAACCATTTTAGAGGGGTTAAGCAACCTGAAAATGAAATATCCACATTTGGAAAAGGAAGAAAAATAAACCCGACAATAGCTATAACTTTAAAAGAACTAAAACTTTTAACTATGGGCTTTGCAAAAGAATTCAGGGAGTTTGCCTTAAAAGGTAACGTCGTTGACCTGGCTATTGCTGTAATTATTGGCGCTGCTTTTGGTGCTATTGTTTCTTCACTGGTAGATGATGTTATTACACCTTTATTGCTAACCCCCGCCTTAAAAGCAGTAGGTGCCGAAGACATTGCTACCTTGCATTGGGGTGCAGTAAAATATGGCAACTTCCTTTCCGCTATCATTAAATTTATTGTCATAGCCTTTGTGCTCTTCCTGCTAATTCAGGGTATGAACAGGATGAAGCGTAAAAAAGAAGAAGTAGCGCCGGCCCCGCCAGAATATTCGTTGCAGGAAAAATTATTAATGGAGATCAGGGATTCTTTAAAGAAATAAAAAAGCTGCTCCGCCCAAGGCGGAGCAGCTTAAGTTTTAGTATGTAATCACTTTCAAGCTACTACCAACTATTTGTAAATTTTTTCTACTGCAGCTTTATACTTCTCCATCACCACCTTTCTTTTCAAAGAAAGTTTGGGAGTCATTTCGCCGGTATCAATTGTCCATTCGTTGGGCAATAGCTCAAATTTTTTTACCTGCTCCACGTGGTTAAAATATTTATTGAAGCTTTCAATAAGGTCTTTGTACAGGGCTATTACTTTTGGATCTGCAACTATTTCATGGTCGGTGCTTGCCGTAATGTTTTGCTTTTTGCACCAGTCTCGCAGATTACTGAACGCCGGCACAATTAAAGCACCTACAAATTTTCTTTCAGAGCCTACCAGCATCACCTGTTCAATAAAAGGTGACTCTTTCAATTTGTTTTCTATAGGCAGTGGCGCCACATATTTTCCGCCACTTGTTTTAAACAATTCTTTTTTACGGTCCGTAATTTTTAAAAATTTATTGTCCACCATCAGGCCTATATCGCCGGTGGCATACCAGTCGTCGTTGATCACTTCTGCAGTAAGATCGGGACGTTTGTAGTAGCCCATCATAATGTTAGGGCCTTTGCATAAAATTTCTCCATCGTCAGCAATCTTCACTTCTACATTATCAATCAAAGGGCCTACAGTGCCGAACATGCGGTCGTTTTCATTAAACCTGTTCACGGCAATTACCGGTGAAGTTTCGGTTAAGCCGTAGCCTTCCATAATAATAATTTTGGCTGCAGTAAAAATGCGTATCAACCGCACCTGGCATGCAGCGCCGCCACTAACAATGCATTGAATGTTATTTCCCAGCGCTTCTCTCCATTTGCTGAAAATGATTTTATTGGCCAGTGCTAATTGCAGGTTGTACCAAAGCCCCTGGTTTTTATTGATCTCGAATTTCTCGGCAAGGCCATGCGCCCAGAAGAATAACTTCTTTTTGGTGCCGGTCAGCTCGTTGCCCTTAGCCATAATTTTGTCGTACACCTTCTCCAACAAACGCGGAACGGTAGTGAACATGTTCGGTTGTACTTCCTTTAAGTTATCGCCAATGGTTTCCAGGCTTTCGGCATAGTAAATAGAAGTGTTGTTGAAAAGATAGAGATAGGTTACCATCCTTTCAAAAATGTGGTTGAGTGGTAAAAAGCTCAACGCTTTTTGATTGTCACCGGGTGGAAAACAACTCATGCTGGCCATTACATTAGAAAGAATATTTCTGTGCGAAAGCATAACGCCTTTAGGTGTGCCCGTAGTGCCCGATGTATAAATGATGGTGAACAGGTCTTCAATGGTGATCTTGCCGGAAACTGTAGCCAGTTGTTCGTAATGTTCCTGTTTACCCAATGATAAAAGTTGTTTCCAGTGTGTAGCACCGTTTACGGCTTCAAAGCTGTACAAATTTTTAATACCTGGTATTTTGCTGCGTACGTTTTCTACTTTATGAAACAATTCTGCATCATTGACAAACACGGCTTTTACCTGCGCATCGTTCAACACAAATTCAAGATCGTTGATGTGAATAGTAGGATACAGCGGAACCAATACGGCGCCCATTTGTTGTACGGCCAAATCAAGGAACATCCACTCGGGACGGTTTTTAGCAAGGACCGCAATTTTATCGCGGCCTTCAATTGACATATCACCGCCGCCATAGCCTGCTGCCAGCAAACCGGTGCTCAGTTGGTCAACAATATCTTTCACTTCTGCCGTACTGTAGCGGCGCCATTGCCCGTTTTCTTTACCGGCCAGCGTAGCTTCATTGCCACCCAATTTCATTTGTGCGCCAAGGCAATCGAATAACCTGTGAGGTTGGTTCATTATAAATCTCTTTTCAAAACGACAAATTAACTAATTCGGCATAGATAAGAAAATAGTGGATGAAAAAAGGTGATGGTAAGAGGCAATTGGTGAGTGGGTAGTGGTTTAAGCTAATTTATTTTAGGATAATAATTTATGCATTGAGCTGTATTGCTGCTATTGCTGTTCGTTGCGTCGACTCATTTCTGTAGCAATCCTATTAGCATTGTGCAGCAGTTTTTCGAATAGTTAGGTTTCTGATGGTTAGACCACAGATCCCTCGTGCCTCGGAAAGACAAGTAAAAGATTTTTATTTTTCATCCATTACAATTTCCGAAGAGTCAAAAAGACTAACTGCGACAGTGCAAGACTGAAACAAAAAATGATTGATTGTTTGTCATGCTGACGAAGGAAGCATCTGTGACAACAACAATAAATGTGTAAGCATTAGTAGTAAACTTCCATAATGCTCAACAAAGAACAAACAGTACAAGAGTGCGACGCAAGAGAAGATGATAATGAATCAAAAGCCTGGAACAAAAAATCGACCTTCTAATTTAAACAAAGCATAAAACAAAAAAACTGTTATTTTCTCCCTACCAGCTATTCACCATTAAAGCGTTTGGTAATACTGTCCCTTCGGCATTTTAAACACACGGCCTTTTTGAAAAGTAGTGAACTTGGTATAAGCGTCGTTATTGGTTTTTGTCCATTTATCAAATTCAGGCAGGTTTTGTACTGTGCCAAAAAACCACTGGTTGTAAGCTTCAAACATTCCGTCGTTAATAAGTTGCTGCTGGTAATCGAAAAGACGGAAAGGGAACTTAGCTGCATAATCTTTATACCAGTCTAAAATAAAGCGGGTGCGTATCATGTTCAGCGTTTCAGTACTGACACCTTTATTTAACAACGATGCTTGTTTATTAAAAGTTTGCAATACGGCGTTTGCAAAAGGGCTGTTTTTTGTTTGCTCTTTAGCGGAGCCGACATCGCTGAACAGCTTTTCTTTATAAGCTTTTAATAAAAGCTTTTTCATTTCGGTAGCTCTGTCAGTGAGGTATTCCATGTTCACGAATATTTCTCCGTAAATAACCGTCCAGATCTTATCTTTTGTATAGTAGTAATAAAGTGCCGCGTTGTAATAATTGCCGGCGTAGGAGGGTGCCAGTTCAATTCCTTTTTCCCAAAGATCAATAGCATTGTAATCTTTTTTCTCCCAAAGCAGTTCGCCATACTCACTGTACAAAGGGCCGCTGTTTGGAAACTTCTTCAGTGCTTTTTTATACATTTTATCGGCTTCCTTTACTTCTTCCAAGGCCTTGTAAACGTTGCCGCCAATTTGAAAAACCACTTCATCGGCGTCGTCACGGTCGAGCATAGGTTTTATTTGCTCCAGTGCCCGGGTATAATCTCTTTTATAATAGTAAGACATCGCCAGGTCTTTTTGCAGGTCAAGGTTTTTAGGATCTTGCTGCAAAGCCCTGTTCAATACAAGGATGGCATTATCCCAGTCGCCGGAACGCATAAAGTTGCGGGCCGTTTCCTGTGGCGCAGCTTCCTGCGCCTGTGCAAACGCAGTTGCAAAGGAAACTGCAGAAAATAAAAGAAGGAAAATCTTTTTCATGTTTCAAAATAAGCGTTTAAAAAAGACAGCGCCTAATGCCGGTTGGTAAAATAACAATTTGTTGGGTTGAGGTAAAGATTAAGGTTAAGCAATGAAATGATTAGAAGCCTGATAAGTCATTTACTTGATGGCCTAATTCTCAACCTGAACCTTTGTCTCATCCTCAAATCAAATGCGTTAGCAAACCGTCCCGCAGCTTGGGTTCGAACCAGGTGCTTTTGGGTGGCATTACATTACCGCTATCGGCAATATCAAATAGCTGTTGAATGCTCACGGGGTGCAAACTAAATGCCACTTTCATTTCGCCGCTGTTCACTCTTTTTTCTAGTTCGCCCAATCCACGTATACCGCCTACAAAGTCAATACTCTTATCGGTTCGCTGGTCTTTAATGTTTAAGATCTTATCTAAAAGATTGTCTTGCAAAATGGTGACGTCCAGTACGCCAATCGGATCGGTTTTATAAGTTCCTTCTTTTGCTGTTAGCTGGTACCATTGATTGTTTAAATACATGCCGAACTGGTGCAGCTGTTTGGGTACAACGGCGGCATCGGATTTTTCAACTACAAAGGCGCCGTTTAATTTTTCAAGAAAAGCTTCATCGCTTAACCCGTTCAAATCTTTAATGATGCGGTTGTAATCTAAAATGGCTAACTGGTTAGCAGGAAAGATGGTGGTAAGAAAATATTTTGCGTCTTCACTATCGTTCAACTGCTGGCTTACTTTGGCCGCTGATGCTGCACGGTGATGGCCATCTGCTATATATGTGAAGGGAATTTTTTCTTTAAAAAGATTGGTAATGATATCAATGGTAGGGATGGCGTTCACTATCCAAACCGTATGCGTTACGCCATCATCCGCCGTGAAATAATAATCGGCATCGTTTTGTTCTTTCCAATGATCAAAAACATCGTTCAGTTCTTTGATGTCTTTGCAGGCCAAAAACACATTGCCTGTTTGTGCCCTTGTGGTGCGGATATGATTGATGCGGTCTAATTCTTTTTCAGGCCTTGTGAACTCATGTTTTTTTATAACGTCATTAAAATAATCGGCGATTGAAGAGACACAAACCAGCCCTGTTTGCGTACGGCCTTTCCAGGCTAGTTCATAAATATAATAGCATGGATAAGCGTCCTGGAAAAGAATGTGCTTGTCAATAAAGTTCTGCAGGTTTTCTTTTGCTTTTTGATACACAGTATCTGTGTGTATATCAATGTCTGCCGGCAGATCAACTTCTGATTTTGTCACGTGCAAAAAAGAGAGCAAGTTATC
>JBQCHB010000171.1:0-18606 GCA_051955075.1 Flavisolibacter sp. | reverse complement strand
AAATTTACCAGGTAAATTTCAGTGCAGATCTACAAACCAATGCGGCTATCATTTTTAAAAGAAAGTTGAAATAGCAATAACACGAATTTTGTGCTGTTATGGAAGAACAAATAAAACTCACTCAATACTCGAAAGGCGGTGGCTGTGGTTGTAAGATTGCGCCATCGGTATTGCAACAGATTTTGCAAACTCAAAATAAAACACCTTTTGAAAACTTATTGGTAGGCAACGAAAGCAGCGATGATGCGGCAGTGTATCAAATCAATAATGAAACAGCAGTGATCTCCACAACAGATTTTTTTCTGCCCATTGTAGATGATGCTTTCGATTTTGGCAGAATAGCCGCAGCTAATGCTATCAGCGATGTGTATGCTATGGGTGGCGAGCCGTTGATGGCCATTGCTATTTTAGGCTGGCCTGTCGAAAAGCTTTCCGCCGATATAGCACAAAAAGTTTTGGAAGGTGGCAGAGCTGTTTGTGCCGAAGCGGGCATTCCATTAGCGGGCGGTCACACTATTGATTCAAACGATCCCATTTTTGGATTGGCTGTAACTGGAGCCGTTTCAGTAAAAAATTTAAAGCAAAACAATACGGCGCAAGACGGCGATTATTTATTGCTGACCAAACCCATTGGCGTGGGCCTTTTGTCAACTGCATTAAAAAGAGGTGTTTTGCAAGAACAGCATTACGATTTATTGATCGGGCAAATGACAACACTTAACAAAGTGGGTACAGCGTTGGCCAAAATCGAAGGCGTTCACGCCATGACCGATGTAACTGGTTTTGGTTTGTTGGGACATTTAATTGAAATGGCGGAAGGCAGCGGCCTCAGTGCAGAATTAAATTATGGCACTATCAAAAAACTTGACGGTGTTGACGAATATTTAAAGCAAAGAACTATTCCCGATGCTACCTTTCGCAACTGGAACAGCTACAGCAATAAGGTGCAGTTTGAAAAAGGTGTGAATGTGATGGAAGCGTTTAATCTTTTACCCGATCCTCAAACAAACGGCGGTTTGTTAATTGCAGTTGGAGAAAATTCGTTGGAAGAAGTGACTGACATGTTAATCAATACCGGCTTATCAAGCTACACACCCCCCATTGGAAGATTTGTTTCAAAAAGCGAAAAGTTTGTTTTGATTAAACCTTAACGGTTGCTTTACAGCGCATCGATTTTTTCTGCGAGTTTCCTGTCTTTGTCTGTAACAATGTCTCCGGCATCATGCGTGGAAAGCCAAACTTCCACAGTATTCCACACGTTTGTCCATTTTGGGTGATGGTTCATTTTTTCTGCTATCAAAGCCACCCTCGTCATAAAAGCAAAAGCTTCGCTGAAGTCTTTGAATTCAAATTTGCGATAGAGTGTATTATCTTTTTCTTGCCAGCTCATGGTTAATGGTTATTTGCTTACAGAAAGCTACATCAAAAAACCAAATGCTCTTTGTTCTTTATTTTTTCGTTTGTCAGCTCAATAACAAGCTGCACACCATTTACTGTTCGAATGGATTGCACCAATTGTTGTAATGATTCGTCTGAAACAAAATCATCTTTTAACAGCCACAAGAAATCAAGGTGCTTGAACTCGGGCAAAAGATATTCGCCGTCGTGATGGTTTTTATACAAGTAATGTTTGAGGCAGGTGGCCGGCTCGGGATATTCGTAGATGGTAAAAAAGTAATGGCGTTCTTTTTTCTTTAATTGAATTTCAAGTTCGTGATTGATACGAAAATCAATGCCCAGCAAAGTATTGAGCTGCCAGCAAAACTGGTAATCTTTTATAGGAGCCATAATCCCCAGCAGTTTCGTTTCTTCAAAAAAACCGTCGGTCAGATCTTTATTATCCAATGCTAGCTTCATCTGATATTGTTTTGGCTTTGGAAAGAATATTGGTCAAAACTCAAGATTTAAAATGCCAATAGTTCTTTTCAACAATGAATCTTATTTCTCAGCTGTAAAAAGTAAAATACTAAAACTCTGCGGTAGTTGAAAGCGGCGTATTGTCTCTTGTGTAATTGACTATTGCCTTGTCTCCTTTTTTAAAATTACCTAGTGCCTGCATATAGCTTTCCAGCGAAGTCACTTTGATATCGCCAAGAGCCGTGATGATATCTCCTGTTTGTAGACCGGCTTTTTGTGCTGGTTTGTTATCGCTTACGCCATCTACCCGTACACCGGCACCTGCAAAAGTGTAATCGGGCATTATACCAAGTGTTACACTAAATCTTGCTGAAGTTGTTGAAGAAGTTTCTCTTGTTTTGGTAAAAGCTAATTTTTCTTTTTGTTTGTCGCTGGCTTCTATCAAACTGTAAATATGTTTAACCACGTTCATTTCGCCTGCATAGTTGATCTTGTCATAATCATCTGTTGGTTTATGATAATCGCTATGCAAACCTGTGAAATAGAAAAGCACCGGAATATTTTTTAAATAAAAAGAAGTATGATCGCTTGGGCCGGTTCCGCTGGAATCGAAGCGGAAAACCATGTCATTTTTGTATAGTTTGTTTTTCCCTTTTTGATTATACAAAACGCCCCACGAAGGCGACGTGCCATAACCGCCAACGGTTAGTACATGTGTCGAATCACTTAGCCTTCCCACCATATCCATATTGATCATGTAGTTTATGTTATTCAGATCAATGGAAGGATGTTCTGTAAAATATTTAGAACCAAATAGTCCCAATTCCTCTCCTGAAAAGGCAATAAAAAGGTAATTGTTGTTTTTAAGTTTTGATTCTTTTACAAGGCGAGCCAGCTCGATTAAAGCTGCCACGCCGCTGGCATTATCATCAGCTCCATTATAAATTTCATGTTTGTTCTCCACTTCTCTTGCATTGCCGTCTTCTCCGTAACCTAAATGATCGAAATGAGCACCAAATATCACTGTTGTTGACGCTCCGTTGTCTATAAAACCAATCACATTTTCGCCAATTCTTTTCTTCTCAGAAATGTCTGTTTTCAATTTTATATCAAGCGTAGCCGATTCGTCAACAAAATATTTTTGGGCAGCACTTGTTGTTATATACACCACAGGGATAGATAAAGTGGCGGGTTTTTCTTTTCCATCGAATTTCAATCCGTCTTCTTTTGTTGATGTATTATAAATGAAAAACGCTGTTGCGCCTTTTTCTGCAGCTTCGCCGGCCTTAATCATTACGGCTTCTTTTAGGTCAAAATGTGGATTGGATGCGTTTGTTTCCAGTAATTCTTTAAGATTATAAAACCATGGCATCTTGGGCTCCTGCAATGCCAGCGAAGGCAAGGCTTCAATGGTTGCGTTGGCGCTGTAAATCAAAGGAAAAAAATCCTGGTACAGCGTCAATATTTTTCCATCTATGGTTAAATAAGTCGAGGGGTTAATTTGTTTTCCTTCGTTTACATCAAATGGCTGAAGGAATTCGCTTGCTCCTTTTGGCTGAAGTCCTATTTTTTTAAACTCATTGCTAATGTATTCCGCAGCTAGTTTTTCTCCTGGCGTGCCCGTTCGGCGACCTCCCAATTTATCATCGGCCAAATATTGAATGTGCGTTTGCAGGTTAGCTATTATTTGCTTGTCTTCTTTTTTTAACTTTTGTGCCTGCGCAAAGCTTGCAGCAAAAATTAAAAGAAGTAAAAGGTGTTTTTTGATCACGTTGTTTGATTTTCTTATGAACAGGAACAAAATTATCCAAAGCCCTCCGTCATCAGACGATAAAACCATTTTTTTGATTGCCTATTTTTCCTTAAGCTTTCACTAAAACTTCCAATATCGTAAATGGTTGCCGCCGGGGCTGGCTACCTTTGCGCCGCTATAGAGTGGTTAAAAAAACAATTCATATTGCTTTAGTAGGAAATCCCAACAGTGGTAAAACCTCTTTGTTCAATGCCCTTACCGGCCTGAATCAGAGAGTAGGTAACTTTCCCGGAGTTACCGTTGATAAGAAAACAGGACATACCCCTATTTCCGATACCATCGCCGGCAATATTATTGACCTGCCAGGCACCTATAGCCTCTATCCAAAGCGATTGGATGAATGGGTAAGCTATAAAGTGCTAATGAACCAGGACGGGGATATTAAGGCCGATGTGTATGTGGTGGTGGTGGATGCTTCTAATTTAAAACGCAATCTTCTTTTTTGTTCGCAAATACTGGATTTGAAAAAGCCCGTGGTGGTAGCCTTAACAATGCTGGACCTGGCCAATAAAAAAGGAATAGAGATTGATTTGCCCGAGTTGGAAAGAGAATTGGGTGTGCCGGTAGTTTCAGTCAACCCGCGGAAAAACAAGGGTATTTCGCAACTTAAAAAAGCGATTGACCTTACAGCTTCGCACTTATACAAAATTCCGGTCCGTGATTTTATTGAAAATAAAGCCTTAGCAGCAGCGCCTATTGAAGATCTGAAAAAAATAGTTCCCTCTGTCAGCGATTATTCGGCGATTCATTACCTCATTAACCATGAAGAGTTTGAGCTCAGTCATGGTATGCAGGAAGCAATTGAAAACATTGAGCGCAAGCATGCTTTTAATCCTACAAAAACACAGGCAACAGAAATTCTGCAGCGCTATAGCCGCATTAAGCATATTATGCAAGTGGCGGTGTCAGAGCCCGATCCTTTACAACAAACCATTTTAACCGACAAACTGGATAATGTTTTATTGCACCGCACTTGGGGTTATCTGATTTTGCTGGCCGTGTTGTTCACACTATTTCAAAGTGTTTTTTACCTGGCGCAATATCCTATGACGTGGATTGAGATGTTGTTTTCGTCTGTCAGCACTTCTTTATCACGTTCTTTGCCACAGGCATGGTGGAGCGATTTGATCATCAATGGGCTGATTGCAGGGCTGAGCGGCATATTGGTTTTTGTGCCGCAGATCATGATTTTGTTTGGATTGATAACATTACTGGAAGATACCGGCTACATGGCCCGCATTAGCTTTTTAACAGACAGGCTTATGCGAACTGTGGGGCTGAACGGGAAAAGTGTAATGCCTTTGATCAGCGGTTTTGCCTGTGCGGTACCGGCTATTATGAGTGCAAGGAATATTGAGAATAGAAAAGAACGGTTGCTTACTATTTTGATTACACCGTTAATGAGCTGTTCGGCACGATTGCCTGTCTATACGATACTAATTGGTCTTGTTATTCCCAACACTTATTTACTTGGCTTTTTCAGTGTACAGGCTTTAGTGATGATGGGATTGTATTTGTTGGGCCTCGTGGTGGCGTTGTTGGTTTCGTTTGTGGCCAAATGGTTCATTCACATAAATGAAAAAAGCTTTTTTATTTTGGAGTTGCCGACATATAGGCCGCCCCGATTAAAAAATATTATTCAGACAATGGTGAATAAGGCTAAAATATTTGTTACAGATGCCGGTAAAATTATTATGGTCATCAGTTTAATATTATGGTTTTTGAGTTCTTTTGGTCCGGCCAAAATGAGTGTGGTTGAAGAAAAGTATAAAGCAGAGATAGCGATGGATCCGGCCTCGGCTGACTCTTTGCAAATAGCTATGAATACTGCAAAGCTGGAAAATTCTTATGCCGGTATTTTAGGAAGGTCCATTGAACCGGCTATTCAACCCCTGGGTTACGATTGGCGTATCGGCATTGCGCTGATCACATCGTTTGCAGCAAGAGAAGTATTTGTAGGCACTATGGCAACGCTTTACAGCGTTGGCGAAGACGACCAGGGATTATTATTAAGAGATAAATTACATGCAGCAAAAAAGGAGGATGGCACTCCTTTATTTACGCTGGCAACGGGCATATCACTAAGGTTGTTTTACGTATTTGCCATGCAGTGCATGAGTACTTTAGCCATTACCCGCCGCGAAACAAAGTCGTGGAAATGGCCGGTTATCCAATTTACTTATATGACCGCCATTGCCTACGTCATGAGCTTTATTGCTTATCAATTGCTAAAGTGATTCCATAATAGCTTTGACAGTTTTCTTGTTAGCTCCCATGCTTCGTTTGTTGCTCTATTCCAGCTTTGATCTTTGTTATTTTTGGTACAGATGCAAAAAATATATCGGGCACCTTTGCCATTCACAAACAACACTTCATCTCTCGTTTCATCAACAGCCCCTCCCTTGCTGGCTACAAAAACATCGGACGGAATTTGCGAAATGGCGTATTCATCCCAAAAGTTTCTGCCAAGTAACCGGAGCATTTGTGCACTTCTTTCCTTGCTGATAATTTCACCTTTTACAATTTTTTCCATCAGTGTAGCCATTTCCCTGGGTGTGGTTTGTCCCCAACCATACATGCGCCTGTTATTTTCCCGGCCTGGTGTTCTGGAGTTTACTCTTGTCGCCACAAAGCCAAGGCTATCCAGTATTTGATTGATGGTTGTGCCGCCGCCTGCCAGGCTTTGTAACCATAAGCTGGCTGTATTATCACTCATCGTCAGCATGAGCATCATTACGTTGGCCAGCTCTATTTTTTCTGTGTCCTTAAATGAACCCAGAATATCTACACCAGCATACAAAAGCGAATCACGATATTTTAATTGCTGGTGATAATCCAATTCACCTTTATTAATCTTGTTCATAATGCCAGTAAGAATGGGAATCTTTACCATGCTGGCAGTGGGGAAAATCGTATCGGCGTTGATGGCAACGATTTTATCGTTTTTGAGGTTTTTAACGTACACACCAATGTCGCCATTGAAACCCCGAATCAGTGTTTCGATCTGATGTTGTAGTTTTTTGTCTATTTTTTGTGCAGACAGTCCATTAAAGATAAAGAGGCAAACAAAGAATGCTGTTACTTGTTTGATCATGGTGGTTTGAAAATTTGACTTGTGTTTTGTTATTTATGATTGTCTCAATGCCACTAACGGTGTTACCAAATTAGAGAGTATTTTTTTAATAGCCTGAAGGTAATGGCTGTCTGATATCCTTACGTAAATAACATCATTTGTGGATCGCCTTCTTTTAAAAATTTGATCTCCTGCTTAGATGTTTCTCGATTGAAGATTTATGAGAGGCAGGATCTGCCTTTTGTAGTATGGATTGCCAAAGCTGAGAATTGTTTGTAAGAGTAACGCGTTGATCAATTTAGCTCTTTCACATCAATTAATTTAAAATATTTTATATGTGTTTTATCTGGTTACCTCTCCAACATTTTGTAGAAATGATTGTAGTTGCTGCTGCTAAATTGATTTTTTTAAATTTATCCCTGCTATGATGCTTCGTCACATCCCTTTTCTCAAAAATGTTTTTTTATACAGCATCACTGCTTATGGCGGCCCACAAGCACACATCGCCATGATGATGAAGATGTTTGTGGATAAAACACCTTACGTAACTAAAGAAGAATTGCTGGAGTACAATGCTTTTTGCAACTTGTTGCCGGGAGCATCGTCAACACAAACAGTAACCCTGATTGGCTATAAGCGGGGAGGAGTGCCGCTGGCAGTTGTAACACTTTTAATTTGGATTGCCCCGGCCTGTATATTAATGGGTGCCTTCTCTTTTTTGCTGCATTATATAGATCAAAGTTCGTTGCATACGAACATCTTCAAATTTATTCCCGCTGTAGCAGTGGGTTTTTTAGTGTATGCATCAGTGATAGCTTTTGGCATTTCTATTAAGAATACCATTACCTGGTGCATTATGCTACTTTGTATTGTGGCTACTTATTTTTTCTTTAAATCGCCGTGGATTTTTCCAGCACTCATCATCACGGGAGGAATTGCTACTAATCTTAGCCATAAAAGAATACCGCAGGTAGAGGTACTTCATCAACAAGTCAAGTGGTGGAACATTTGGCTCTTTGCCATCATTTTCTTGTTAGCCGGTATAGTCAGTGAACTAGCCCGTGCAAACAACTGGCCTGATAGAAAGCCCATAAATTTATTTGAAAACACCTACCGTATGGGTAGCCTGGTATTTGGCGGTGGCCATGTACTAATGCCTATGATGTATGAACAATTTTCTGTTCGGCCGCAAATCATCAAACTAAAAAGGCCAGAAGCTGCCCGGGGCGTTATTGATATAGACAAAGATGATATGACGACAGGAATGGGAATTGTTCGGGCCATGCCTGGAGCCGTATTTTCTTATGCTTCATTTGTTGGCGGTATGGCCTTGAAAAATGGGGGGCCTCACATGCAAGTTTTAGGATGCCTCATTGGTTCGATTGCTATTTTTTTACCTAGCGCTTTGTTAGTGCTTTTCTTTTTCCCTATCTGGAACAATCTTAAAAAATATGCGGTTGTCTACCGTTCACTTGAAGGTATAAACGCTTCGGTTGTTGGAATTATGATAGCTTCCACCCTTTACATTATGAAGGACATTTCAATAGTGGGAGCCAATGCAAACAGTTTCATTAATATCATAGTGATCGTAGCTACTTTTTCTTTATTACAGTTTACTAAAGTAGCAGCGCCATTGATTGTTGCAGCCTGTGTTGCCTTAGGCTATTTCTTTTGAAGCTTTTTAAAAAAGCCAGAGCTGGCAATTTCTTCTTCCACAGACGACGGCACCAAATACTTAATTGACTTGCCCGCTTTTACCAGTTCACGAATATGCGTAGCCGAAATCTCCAAAAGAGGCGCATTCATAACCTGAAGATTAGCCTGGATGCTATTCTCCACCTCAAAGCCCGGACGCCTGTAGATGATGAGAGCATATTCCCTGATAATAGTTTCAGCGTTTTTCCATTTTTCTAAGTTTTGGAGACTATCGCTGCCCATAATAATAGAAAAGCTGTTATCGGGATATCTTTCTTTTAAGTAGGCTAGCGTATGTGCCGTGTAGGAGGGTTTAGGTAACGAAAACTCTATGTCGCTTGCTTTCAGCCGGCTGTCATTTTCAACAGCCTTTTGTACCAGGTGAAGGCGATCGTACTCGTTGAGAAGGGAAATTGTCTTTTTAAAAGGATTTTGAGGAGAAACCACGAACCAAATCTTTTGAATGTCCGTTTCATTCAAGATATGATTCGCAATAATCAAGTGCCCCACGTGGATGGGATTAAATGAACCAAAATAAAGCCCGACTTTCATGAAGTGTTTCTATTTCAATGTGTTATTTCTCAACAATAACTTGGGCGGCCTCATTAATTCGAAGGCTTAAAGAATAGCCTGCCACACGGATTGAGATCGGATCACCTAAAGGAGCTTTTTGTTCTACTACTACCTCCTCACCCGGCAAACAGCCCATTTCCATCAGCTTAAGCTCCAGCTCCGGACTCTCAAAGGCTTGAATCCGCCCCCTTTCTCCTGTTTTTAATTCTGATAACTTCATATGGATCTTCAAAGCTATTGCAATCAATAACACAGGGTTTACGATTTTTGAAATATGGTTTCAACTAATACCGAAACGATCTATTTCCACTTCCTAATAGAACGCTTTTTCTTTCCGCAGCGGAACCGCCTGAAAGACTTTCTAAAGCGATTGCTTAAAGAAGAAGGAAAAAAAGAAGCAACTATTAACTATATTTTTTGTGCGGATGCTTATTTATGGGAGTTAAACAAAACACACCTGAATCACAACACCTTTACCGACATTATCACCTTTGAACTTTCATCCAAGAATGAACCGCTAATTGCAGACGTTTACATAAGTGTAGAAAGGGTAAAAGAGAACGCCACCACCTTCCGCACCTCCTTTCAAAGAGAACTCCACCGCGTGATTTTTCACGGAGCCTTGCATCTCTGTGGTTATAAGGACAAAACAAAAGAGCAATCACAACAAATGCGCTCTATGGAAGAGCTTTATCTCACCCGTTATTTTGTTCCACGTGGAACCAATAAACTTTAACAATGTTTCCCGTGGAACATGGTGGTAACTTTGCCGCCTAATGTTTCAAAAATACGATGTGATAGTAGTTGGCGCAGGGCATGCAGGTTGCGAGGCCGCTGCGGCAGCCGCCAATATGGGCTCAAAGGTTCTGCTTATAACCATGAACATGCAAACCATAGCACAAATGAGTTGTAACCCAGCTATGGGCGGCATTGCTAAAGGACAAATTGTGCGGGAAATAGATGCACTTGGCGGTTATTCGGGTATTGTTTCTGACGCTTCCATGATCCAATTCAGAATGCTTAACCGCTCAAAGGGGCCGGCAATGTGGAGCCCACGGACACAAAACGACCGCATGTTATTTTCTCAAACATGGCGGGAAATGTTAGAGCAAACCGAAAGGGTACAGTTTTACCAAGATATGGTGCGGCGGTTGATTGTTGAGAAGGGAAAAGCAGTAGGCGTAACTACCGGCCTCGGCCATGAAATACGGGCTAAGGCGGTGGTTTTAACAAATGGAACCTTTTTGAACGGCATAATTCATATTGGAGAGAAGCGTTTCGGTGGAGGAAGGGTGGCAGAAAGGGCCGCAGAGGGATTAACCGAACAACTAGTAGGCTTGGGCTTTGAAAGTGATCGCTTAAAAACAGGTACGCCGCCAAGAGTAGATGGCCGCTCTCTGGATTATTCTAAAATGGAGGAACAAAAGGGAGATGATGAGATTGGCGGCTTTTCCTATTTAAACACAGCAAAACCCAAGGAACAAAGAAGTTGTTGGATAACTTATACTAGTCCAGAAGTACACGAGCTCCTAAAGACGGGTTTCGACCGAAGCCCTATGTTTACCGGAAGGATAGAAGGGGTTGGGCCGAGATATTGTCCCAGTATTGAAGACAAGATCAACCGCTTCGCTGACAGAGAAAGGCACCAACTTTTTGTAGAACCCGAAGGATGGAATACAGTCGAGATTTATGTCAATGGGTTTTCTACCTCCTTGCCAGAAGAGATCCAGTACTCAGCATTACAAAAAGTGCCGGGCTTTGAAAACGTAAAGTTCTTCCGTCCAGGCTATGCTATCGAATATGACTATTTCCCACCAACACAACTGAACCACAGCCTTGAAACAAAACAAATAGAGAACCTATTCTTCGCTGGGCAAATAAATGGCACTACCGGTTATGAAGAAGCAGCATGCCAGGGGCTTATGGCCGGAATTAATGCACACCGCAAAACAACGGGAGAAAAACCCTTTGTCCTAAAAAGAAGCGACGCTTACATTGGCGTGTTGATTGATGACCTGATCAATAAAGGAACTCAGGAGCCTTATCGCATGTTCACTTCAAGAGCAGAGTTTAGAACCCTGCTCAGGCAAGACAACGCCGACCTGCGCCTTACGGAAGCCAGTTATAAAATGGGGTTGGCGAGTCAGGAAAGAATAAATCAAGTATTGCAAAAGCGCAGGGAAGTTGAAGGACTTAAACAATTACTGGCCTCAACAGCCTTGGAATCGGAAGAAGTCAATCCTTATTTAGAAAAAATAAACAGTGCTACCATCGGGGAGAAACAAAAGGCAGAGAAGATTCTATTACGGCCCAGTGTCAGCCTACAGACAATGCGTAAGGAAATACCTAAGGTGGATCAGCTTTTGAACGGCTATCTCAATGAATCTATCGAACAGACGGAAATACAAGTGAAGTACCAGGTCTATATTGATAAGGAGAAGGAATTGGTAGACCGGATGCGGCAGCTAGAGGACCTTGAAATTCCAGAACTGTTTGATTATCAAAGAATTGTATCACTGGGGGCAGAAGCCAGAGAAAAACTGAATCGTATAAAACCCAGAACACTAGGGCAGGCCAGCCGTATTTCCGGCATCAATCCGGCTGACGTGCAAATCTTAATGGTTTACATGGGCCGATGATTTTTGATATTCCGCCCATGCCAACACAAGACGTATGTCACCAAAGCTTACATTGCTGCCCAGTTTTTCTTTGATTTCCGCGATTGAACCACCGGAAAAATCTTTAATGAGCGGTTCTATTAAAATTAGTTTTTCACGGGTTACCAAGTCATCAATTTTAATTTGGCCCTTCTGAACATAGTGGGCCAAGTGGCCTTCAATAGTTTGTGTCGTCAATGTTCTTTGCTTGGCTATTTGCTCTACAGAGCTTCCCCCCTCATACAATCGAAAGGTTTCCGCTTTTGTATCAACTTTCGGTTCTTTCTCTTTACGTTTTCTTTTAGATGGCTTCCCCGCCATATTTGACGACAAATTATTTTGCCGGCAATATTCCTGAACCATAGCTAAAAACTGGTTGCCATAAGTTTCTACCTTGGCCTTTCCAAAACCACTGATCTGCTCCAACTCTTCCAAGGTTTGTGGAAGGTAATTAGCCATTTCTTCCAGGGTTTTGCTGCCTGCTACAATATAAATAGGCAGATTTTTTTTTGAACAAATATTGTCCCTGAATTTCTTTAAGTGATAAAATAACGAGGGATGGGCCAAATCTGCTTTTTGATCGCTGGCGCCGGCATACGCATTGACATTAAAGGCGGGAGGGAGAAAGGTTTTCTTGCGCCGATGAAAAGCTTCCATATCACACACGGCAGTAAAATCAGATAGTAAAAAATTTTGCAAAGCAAGTTGAGCAAAGGCCGACCGCAAGTTATCATTAAACTCTTTGGCGTGCATGCTGCTATCGGTCCCCGCCGGAGATTGTAACATTTCATCGGTCGTGAAATTAAATTCCGGACCGAAATAATTGGCAGCGGCCTTTATCCGGGTTTGCAATTCGGCATTATCTTCCGCTCTTTCGGTAAGTTGAAAAAGACGTTTTAATTGTAAGTGAAACTTTTCTGCCGTAGCTTGAAGTAAATACAAGCGATTAATCAAAGCATCGCTCCAGGAAAAAGCCTCTTCGTTAAACGAAGAACGGTGCCCCAAAAGGTATGCCTGCAGTTCTTTCAATAAGTTTATAGCCTTACTAAAATCAAATAAGGAAATGAGTGCTTTTTCCTGATACGCCTTTTTAGAGGCCTGCAGTTCCTGTTGCAGCCAACCTATTTCTCTGGCCGCTTTTGCAAACCGCACAATTCTTTCATCAGTATAAAAAGCACGTTGGTCAATCTGGCTGTGTAACACCATTCCTTCCAAATTGGTGCAGCGGCTCAGTGCTACATAAACCTGCCCGGGAGCGAAGGCTCTCCCTGCGTCAACAACAGCTTTTTCAAAGGTTAAACCCTGGCTTTTATGAATGGTAATGGCCCAAGCCAATCGCAATGGATACTGGTTGAAAGAGCCCAAAATGTCTTCTTCCACATTTCTTGTGGCTTTGTTAAGAGAATAGCGAATGTTATTCCACTTCTCTTTTTGTACTTCAATCGCGGCTGATTCATCTTTGCACTGCACCACAATCTTTTCTTCGGTCAATTCAGTAACTACGCCAATCTTCCCGTTAAAAAAACGTTTGCTTTTATCGGTATCGTTTTTAATGAACATTACCTGTGCGCCAACTTTTAATTGCAACACTTCGTCCGCAGGAAAAGCCGTTGCCGGAAACTCACCGTCTATTTCCGCTTTGTAGGTAAATAATATTTCCCCGAGCCTTGCCAGCTCTTCCTGATTAATTGCTTTAGCCTTATCGTTATGTGTCGTTAATAAGATGTAGCCGCCTTCACCTTCGCCAAAAAGCTCGGGCTGGTAGCGGTTGTGCAACGCCGTTAGGTCATCGTCCTCCATTTCGTTATTGCGCACCTTATTCAACAATGAAATGAATTTCTCTTCTGTCTGACGATAAATTTTTGTAAACTCAATATAAATCGGCGCATCGTCTTTTAGCGCCTGGCTATCAAAAAAATAGGGGCTTTTGTAATACTCACCTAAAAGACGCCATTCCTGTTCTTTTACCACCGGCGGCAACTGAAACATATCGCCAATGAACAATACCTGTACGCCACCGAATTTCTCAGTGTGGCGAAACCGAATGTGCCGCAAAACCAAATCAATGGCGTCAAGTACATCGGCTCGCACCATACTGATTTCATCTATGATTAACAACTCCAGTTCCTGCAACACCTTCCTGCGGTCTCCATTGAGCCGCAACCGACTGAGCAATGTATGTTTATTGATTGTTTCATCGTTTTTTCCGGTAAAGCCTTTTGCCTCTGGAATAAACGGCGAGAATGGCAACTGAAAAAACGAGTGAATGGTAACACCTCCGGCGTTGATAGCGGCTACACCGGTTGGCGCCACAATAGCCATTTGCTTGGAACAGTTTTCCTTAATGTATTTGAGAAACGTTGTCTTACCTGTGCCCGCTTTACCGGTAAGAAAAATGTGCCTGGATGTATGATTGACAAGGTCTGAAGCGAGACTAAATAAGGTATTGGAAGCGTCTATTTTTTGCATGAGATGAGTATCCATAAAAATAGCTTAAATAGCGGCAAATAGCTGTTGTAGAAGACCGATTTAAGAGGATTTTAATCCAAGCTTGCGTTCACAAAAACGCAGACGGTGATACACTTCACCGTCTGCATAAAAAGCCACCATATCTACTTCGAGGATTTTTCGCCCAGCATCAACACTTCGTTTACCTGGATTTCAGTAACAAGTTTCTTATTACCGTCCTTATCGTTGCAGTTGCGATTTATCAACTTGCCTTCAATGGCTACTTCCGAACCTTTTGTCAAATATTTCTCAGCAATTTCAGCCACCTTGCCCCAGGCAATTAAATTATGCCACTGCGTTTCGGTTACTTTGTCGCCTTTGGCATTGCGATAGACCTCGTTAGTGGCTATGCTAAAGCGGGCCAGCTTTTTGCCGCCTTGGGTAGTTTTAATTTCAGGATTACTGCCTAAGTTGCCAATCAGTTGAACTTTGTTTTTCAGTGCGTACATAACATTCAATTTTAAAGGTTTTAGTTTATTATTTCAATCAACCGCGGCGCCTTTCGATTGACAAAACAAAGATGATAGCACACAGAAATGATAGCCGGTTTTTATTCGTTTATTTTCGGATGTAAGCGTTTATAAACGTTTGTACACGGATAAATAATTGATTATCTTGTAGAAAACACAAAAATGCTTGCGGAGAAAAAATGCATGGCCTGCGATAAGGTTCTGCACGGCAGAGCTGATAAAAAATTTTGCAATGACTATTGCCGCAATATTTACAATAACCAAATAAAGTCGACAAGCAATCCTATCATCCGCAACATCAACAATATTTTATTAAAGAACCGGCGAATCCTGGAAAGCGTTTTGGGTGAAGAAGAAATGGCAAAAGCACTGAAAGAGAAATTGGTACAACAAGGTTTTCAATTCAAATACCTTACACATACTTATACCAACAAAAAAGGCAACATTTATTTCTTTTGCTACGACCACGGTTATCTTCCGCTGGAAAACGAATGGTACTTAATTGTGAAAAGAAAAGCCGAAGCTGCGCACCCGGTTTAAGCCAGCTGAAGCAGCGCTATTTTAAAAAACTTTTGTACTTTACATGCCTGCCCAAAAACCCATCGCTTGAAAAACCTTTCTGATCCATCCTTGAAAAAGCGGTTTTTAAACGCTAAATCAAAGACTCATGAAAAGGTTGGGCTGGATGATAATAGCTTGCTTTATTTCTAGTTTTGCTTTTGCACAATCCATAGATTTCAAGGATTTGATGAACTTGTTAGATCTGAATCAAAACAAGCTGGAAACACATTTACAAAAAAAGGGTTTCAAACAAACCGGATTTTTTGATTTGGCTGATGCTGAATTTTCTAAAATAAAACAGGAAAAGGATGAAACTATTATCCGCCGCTTTCGAATTTTACCAAACGAAAACGGTCTTGATTTAGTCTACGAAACAAATAGCCGTAAAGAATACGCGGAACTTGAAAATGAAATTATTGCTTCAGGATTTAATCGTTCCATATCAAAGAAAGACACCGGTACTTCGGCTCTATACCAAAAACAAAATTTTGTTATTCAGTCTTCGCATATACAAATTGATAGTTCTGTTTTCTATGTATTCAAATCCAACAAGAAAAGCCTGCCCAGGCAAAAAGATCTTGTGTTTGCAGAAGATTTGTTGGAATTAAATTCCCACGAATACCTTGCAGATGTATTTGGCAAGCAAAATGTAAAAAAAGAGCTGTTTTACCTATCAGCAACCGAAGCAAAAAAATGTTCTGTCATCTTTCCAAATACAAGCCGCCAAGCCATTTTCCTCTGGAAAGACGAAGAGGATATGAGAGATATCTCTTTTATCATTATTGGTGAACAATTAAGCAACAGCAATAAAAATGTAAATGCTGTGATGCTTTCGGACTGGAGATCAAACCAGGGAATTTATTGCGGAATGGGTTTGAGAGAAATTCAAAATTTGAACAATGCACCTATAAGCTTTTATAATTGGCGCACCGAATCGGCCGGATTTTTGGCACCGCAAAACAAGGGAGCCATAGATTTTGAAAAGTTGAAACCTGTTTTCAATTGTATGAATTGTGGATTTTTATACGTTGACAATAGCAAAGACATTATTCAGTCGGGCTACGCCATAGATGAAAACCAAAAAGTGTATGTAGGAAGCTTTGTAGTAGTTCCGGAAAAAAGGGCAGACATGACCCGGCAAACCAGTTTAAAATAAAAAAGCCCCAATGTTTGGGGCTTTTTTTGTGTGGTGTGGGGCGGGATCGAACCGCCGACACAAGGATTTTCAGTCCTTTGCTCTACCGACTGAGCTACCGCACCATCCTTTCCGCAAAGCGGGCAGCAAAAATAAGGGTTTCAACTATTAATCTGTTGATAACCTGTGAACTTTTTTTGCTAGTTACCATAAACACTCAAAAATTTGATGCGCATGATCTTTAATTGTTCCCAATTATAATTGCTATCGGACAGTTCCTGCTGGGCTACTTCAAGCGAAGAGGTTTCGCAACCTTTAAAATAATCAATGATCTCTTCCTGTTCGTATTCATCCAGCATTTGATCAATGGCATAATCAAGGTTTAGCTTGGTGCCGCTGGCGGCAATGGTTTCCATTTCTTCCAGCAAAGCATCTAAACGCAGGTCTTTATTTTTTGCAATCATTTCCAGCGGAATCTTTTTATCGACCTGCTGAATGATGTGCACTTTATTACCGCTCTTATTCACCACACTTTTCATCACAAAATCATCAGGCTTTTCAATATTATTTTCTTGCACGTACTGTGCAATCACGTCGATAAAAGGACGCCCAAACTTTAATGCTTTCCCTTTACTTACACCCTGGCATTTTGCCAATTCATCTGTGGTTGTTGGATACATTGTCGCCATGTCCTGCAATGAGCTTTCAAGAAAAATAACAAATGGCGGCAGGTTCTTTCTTTTCGCTTCTTTTTGCCGAAGCTCTTTCAGCATTTCAAACAACTTTTCATCGGCTGCCGCACCGGTTGCAGCATCTGCTCCTTCATCGTCGTCCTCATTGGCTTCTTCATAAAGATTATTCAGCACGATAGGGAAGGCATTTGGTTTTTTCAAAAACTCGTTCCCTTTCTTTGTGATCTTTAAAACGCCATACTCCTCGATGTCTTTTTTCAATAAACTTTCCAGCAGCATTTGACGGATGAGCGAATTCCAGAAATGCTCAGGCTGCTCTTTACCAATACCAAATTCGGCTAAACCTTCGTGGCGGAACATTTTTATTTGCGGCGTTAAATGGCCTGTAATGATCTTCACCACATATTCTGTTGCAAATCTTTCATCTAAAGCTTTAATGGCTTGTAATGCCTGGGCCACATTCTGCTTTGCTTCTACTTTTTCTTTTGGATGCTTGCAATTATCGCAATGACCACAATTTTCTTGCGTGTATTCTTCACCAAAATAACTCAATAACACTTTTCTGCGGCATACACCGCTTTCGGCATAAGCAACAGATTCGTTTATCAACTGGGCTCCAACTTCTCTTTCGCTTAATGGCTTGTCACGCATCAAATGTTCCAGCTTCGAAACATCTTTATGAGAATAATAAAGAATGCATTTGCCTTCCAGCCCATCGCGGCCTGCGCGGCCGGTCTCCTGGTAATAATTTTCAATTGATTTAGGAATGTTAAAGTGAATTACAAAACGAATATCTGGCTTGTCAATACCCATTCCAAAAGCAATGGTGGCCACAATTACCTGCACATCCTCATTTAAAAACTGGTCTTGTCTTTCTGCCCGAACTTTTGAATCCAGTCCGGCATGATAAGCCACGGCTTTAATGCCGTTCGCCATCAGCATATCGGCCAGTTCTTCCGTTGTTTTTCTATTCAGCGTGTAAATAATTCCGCTCTTGCCTTTGCTTTGAACTATAAATTTGGCAATACTTTTTAGTGTTTCATCCTTTTTGATCTTTGGCTGAATCTCGTAATAAAGATTGTCGCGGTTAAAAGAAGAAATGAAAATTTCAGGTTCACGCAAACCCAGGTTCTTTACAATATCGCTTTGCACTTTTGGCGTTGCTGTCGCTGTTAATGCAATTACAGGAATGTTGGGATTGATAATATCCATCATATCCCTCAGTCTGCGGTATTCCGGCCTGAAATCATGTCCCCATTCTGAAATACAGTGTGCTTCATCTACAGCAAAAAAAGAAATTTCCAAGTCGCCGAAAAAGTCCAAATTATCTTGCTTGGTCAGAGTTTCAGGCGCCACGTACAACATTTTAGTACGACCTGCTTTCAGGTCATCATGTACTTCACGAATTTCCTTTTTTGAAAGTGTAGAATTTAAAAAATGGGCAACGTCATCATTACTATTGTAGCCCCTTACAAGGTCCACCTGGTTTTTCATCAGGGCTATCAACGGGCTTACAATAATGGCAACACCGGGTTTTATCATTGCTGGCAGCTGATAGCAAAGGCTTTTGCC
>JBQCHB010000170.1:0-9318 GCA_051955075.1 Flavisolibacter sp. | reverse complement strand
GATCAGGTTTTCAAACATGTTCAAAATATCTTCCTGCTCTACAAATGCCATTTCGCAATCTATCTGTGTAAACTCGGGCTGGCGGTCGGCACGCAGGTCTTCATCTCTAAAGCATTTCACAATTTGATAATAGCGATCATAACCACTCACCATCAGCAATTGCTTAAAGGTTTGCGGCGATTGTGGCAGTGCGTAAAACTGCCCGGGGTTCATTCTTGAGGGCACTACAAAATCCCTGGCGCCTTCGGGAGTTGATTTGATGAGGAAAGGCGTTTCTATATCCATGAAATTTTGCTGGTGCAAAAAGTCTCTTGTTGCACGGTTCACAGCATAGCGCAACTCTAAATTTTTTTTCACGGCATTGCGGCGCAAATCGAGATAACGGTATTTCATGCGCAGGTCGTCGCCACCGTCGGTATCGTCCTGTATTGTAAATGGAGGAACAGCAGACCTGTTCAATATTTTAAATGAGGAAACAGTAATTTCGATATCACCTGTCGGGATATTGGAATTTTTGTTTGAACGTTCAGTGACCACACCTGTTACCTGCAACACAAACTCGCGGCCCAATGGTGTTTCATCCAATTGCGCATTCAACTCTTCACCAAATAATAATTGCGTAATGCCATAGCGGTCACGCAGGTCAATAAAAGTGATGGAACCAAACTTGCGCACCGTTTGCACCCAGCCGGCCAAAGTAACTTGAGTATTTACATTGTGCAGCCTTAATTCACCACAGGTATGAGAACGAAACATATAAAAACGTATAGTTTAAAGTTAGAGGCGCAAAGATAGCCCACCAGCCGCGGATTTTCTGGATTATTGATGGATTATAGGGATCGTTTAAGCGGATCTCCTCTCTCTTTCCTCCTTCGCTCTGTGCGAAATATTTTTCAGGCACTTAGCCATAATGCTCTATCGTTCTTCCCTTGTGCCGATAGCTGTCGGGACGCTCTTGTACTTCCTATAATTCTATTGGGCACAAAGCTTACTATTGCAGTTCAATTCCTATTTTTTTCATTAGTATCGAAGCATTTAAGCTGGTGCAAACGCCATGCTTCAACTTGTAGTCAAAAAAAAGTTCTTCACCCTCTACCTGCACATCAAAATGGTAGTTTTCAACGGCATTCGGGTATTGTTGCTCCAATGCTGCCAGTTCTACATCATGCGTGGCAATAACGGCTACAGCATTTTCTTTTATTAATTGTTTCATCAGGGCTTCAGAGCCGGTGTGACGATCAAAAGAGTTGGTGCCTCTCAAAATTTCATCAAGCAAAATAAAAATTTTCTCATGCAGGTTGACAGCTTCAATAATGGTTTTTAATTTTTTTAGTTCGGCATAAAAGGTAGAAGTATTTTCCGCCAGGTTATCGGCAATGCGCATGCTGCTCATTAAATGCACCGGCGATAGTAAAAACGTTTTTGCACATACAGGTGCGCCCAACTGTGCTAAAACAATGTTCACACCAAGGCTGCGTAAGAAAGTGCTTTTGCCAGCCATGTTAGAACCTGTAACAAGTCCAATTTTGCCGATACCTTCCAAACCAAAATCGCTTGTAATCCTGTTGCCAGAAGGAATTAGCGGATGCCCCAGGGAGGTGGAGTCGAATGTAAAATGCTGATTACTAAATTCTGGAAATGGCCATACAGGTTCATTAAAATGAATGCAGGCAAGGCTATGCAATACTTCTGTTTCAGCAATCAATACATACCACTTCGATAAAAAGTTTTTGTTCCTTTTGCGCCACTCGTTCAGTGCTATCATTTGCCTTACGTCCCACAATAAAAAGGTATTCAGAAATAATGGCCCGACCATGTTCAGCCGCATATCAAACCTGTCTAATATCTGCTTTAACTCCCTGATCTGCGTTGCTGCTTTTTGATTATCTGCCTTGGCTTCCTGCTGTAATTTTTGCAATAAAGAACTTTGAAAATCTTTATCCTCTATCCATGTCACTAATTTGTGCAGCACATCCATTTCTTTTGCAATGCCTGATAATTCTATGTAAGGCTTTAGTGTATTGCGACTTAAAATAATGGAAGTGAAGAAATATAAAATATACAAGCCCGAAAACGTGGTTGCTGAAATATAACCCAAAATAGCTGCTATTATTGATGCAATGGTGATTACAGAATACAGTTGCACAATGATTTTCCAGCGTTTGTTGGTAAAATATTTTTCTTCTTCGTTTAACCATGCGGCAGTTTTTTGCTCGGTATTCTTTGTTATGGTTGTTTGCATACTCAAAGCCTGCAATTGTTGCCGCCATTCAATTTGCGGCGCTATTTCTTTTACGGCTTCATGCCGTTCTTTTATTTGATCGACCGGCAGTGGCCGCAATAAATTTTGTGCAAGCAAACTTCTGCCTTGTTCTGTCTGGCAACGGTTACTCCATTGAAATATAGACGCCTTTCCAAACAGGTCTATATCATTGGCGTAATTATGCAAATCTGGTGCATATTGGCTGCCATCATATCTATCGTAGTAATCGTTATTTAAAACTTGTAGTTCTTCTTCATTTATTTGGAGCAGGGTTTTGACATTGGTAACTTTTTGGTTGTTATTCACATCCACCGAAACAAGGAAAAGAAGAATGCCAATACCAATAACAACAGGAGCAAAGCCTATAATGCCTGCTGCCACAAAAACTTTATAAGTGGTAATGATCGTTGCTATAAAAACAAAAAATCTTGCCCAGCCAAGCCGTGTTCGTTTACGGAGTAATTCCTGTAAATAAATTTGGTGCTTTTTTATTTGTTGCTGGTATGCGGTTTTGACGGGTTGATTTTCCATAATTATAAATGGAAGATAAGATTAGCGGATGAAATGACTACTTGATAAAGATTTTTATTCGGTGCTTAAGATGTACAAAGAAGCATTGGTAACTATTAAGGCGACAAAAGCAGATGATAGTTCGGCAAGCTCACTATTTAGCAAGCTTGCTACAATGCGCTGCATACAGAAACTTACATCGTTGCTATTTGCGCCTGCTTTTCTTCTGCAGGCTTTTGAAGAAAATAATAATTAGCTAAGATCAATACACCTGCGGCAAATGGAATAAGGGCCAGGTGCTTGCCTTCAAATTGTTGCCAAATATGAATCGTATCGAAATGAAAGAACTCAGAGATCATCCAATAGGCGTTGGCAGATATCCAAAAGGCAATGGCAAGGTTATGCGCCAATTCAGACCTTATATCTCTTGTGCGCCAGGCAATAACGATGGCAATGGCAAGGGTAGGAGCGATCATGGCCAAACCAAGCGTTTTCCAGATCATGCACCAGCTTACATCTTTTAATAGCCAGAAAACAATATGCATGTTTTCCATTTTGCGATAGCGGGCGGGGATGACATACATCGTTTCGTTTGAGGCGTTCATAGCAGTTTCATTTTGCAAGGTTCAAATGTACTGACCTGGTGTGAATGTGAAAATTCGGGCCTCTCAAAAAATAATTTATTTCGAAAGTATTCTGCTGAAGCGATGCACATTAGCTTCAGGGTAAACAGGGAGATCATGCACCAGCTGTTGCACTAACTGATTGGCAAAAAAAGGAGCAAGAGAAGTGCCTTTGGTGCCCATGCCGTTTAGTATTCCGATATTAGGATAAAGGGGGTGAAATCCAACAAAAGGCCTGCGTTCAATGGTGGCGGGACGCACGGCAGCTTTATGTTGCAAAACCCTGAACGGCGCTTTCAGCCAGTGTTTTAGCAGTGTAGTAGTTTGTTTGTAAAATTGTTCTGAAGGTTGATCATCCTTAAACTCCCATTGATAATTAGAACCTATCCAATACATGTTTGGCTCAGGCAAAGGCGTCAGCATCATGCCCTTTTTAAAAATATGCTGATTGCTTAATTCTTCACATTCAATAATCATTGCTTCGCCTTTGTTAGGTGCAAAAGGCAGCAGGCTAAACCAGGGACTATTAACGGCGGCAACACCATCGCAAAAAATGATTTTTTTTGCTGTGATGTTTTGATAGTTAATGCCATCATTTGAAATTTTTAATTCAGTTGCATCAAATTGCTGTTCTATCAAAAGGTTTAATGCAGCTAATCTTTGACGCCATGCGTTTAATAATGATTGCAGGTGTATAGTATAAGCCGGGCGAATTTCACCACAGCCGAAATCATAATTAAAATATTGATTAAAATGATTTTGGTCTGGATAAGAATGTATGTAGGTGTCGTCTTCAGTGATCCGTTCCACAAAGGCATTGCGCATTTGAGGCGAAGGAAAAAAATCAATGATGCTTTTTTCAGAAACAAGGTCTGTATTTAGATAAATTTCTAATTCGCGATAAGTTTGAATGGCGAAAGGCATTACTTCGTCTATCATCCATGTGGTGACATATCTTCTGCCTGTGATAGGATTGATAATGCCCGCAGCTATTTTTGATGCGCTGTTTTCGTTATTGTTGTCAATCACAGCAAAGCTTTTTCCTTCCCTGTGCAGGAACCATGAAAGCATGGTGCCGCAAATGCCCTGGCCGATTATGAGAAAATCTGGCCCTGAGCTTGTCGAAGGGCTTGCCTTGGAATCGCCGGTTGCTTTCATTCTAAGATTTCTTTGATTGAGATAAGCGTTTTAGTTCGTTAAAATTATTTTCTATCAGGGCTTCTTTCTTTTTCCTTGACCATCCTTTTATTTGCTTTTCTCTTTTTGTTGCATTATCAATTCCATTTACATACTCATGCCATCGTAAAACTACAGGCCTGCGATGGCAAGTGTAGCAATCGGGGAAAAATCCTGTTTCATGTTGCCAAAGCCGTTTATCCAGATCATTGGTAATACCTGTGTAATAACTCCCATCGCTACATGCCAAAATATAGACTACATACATAATGGTGATTTACTTTACAAAAGTATGCGACAGCAAAAGTTAATCCTTCGACGAGCTTAGGATCATTCCTTCGCTATGTGCACTAAACTCCGGTGCATACATACATTGAATAGTAGTAATGCCATTGCTGTACGTACCTGCATGTGTTACGAATAATGGATATTCAAAAACATAAGTTCCTTTTCTCAGGTCGTTAAAAAAGAAATTAGTGCTGGCATCTTTGGTGCTTTCGTAATAACCCAGTCTGCCCTGCCATTGATAACCGCTTAAAACGTTCACAGGTTCCAGTGCCGAAGCTCTCATATCCTTCATGTGTACGTATTCCATATCACGATCAACACGCAGCTCAATGCGAACTTTTATTTTATCGCCTACATGCAGCTCGGTAAATTCTTCAACCGGAGTTAATACAGGCCCCCGATCCGTATTTTTTTCGACAAAAAGTTTTTTATTCAGTTGCAGTGGCGTGGCTGCGGGGGTTATTTTATCCATGTCTTCGAAATACTGCCAGTACACAGCGCCCCAGCTTGAGTTTGATAGTTTAGAGTTGGAGGTTTGGGGTTGTTGGACATTTACAACAATGTTTCCCATTGCCGGATTTACCTTATTGCCCTCAATTGTTTTTTTGAAATAACCTGTACCGGCTTCTGTGGTTTGATCTTTATTTGAAACAACTGTATTTCCCAATTTGATTCGGACTTCAGGCTCCGCACTTAACCAATCAGTTCCCTGCAATAGCAGCGCATAACAGGCATCGGCAGTGGCTTTGGTGGTGCGCCAGTTATTGGTTTGTTTATTTTTCAGCAACCACGTTCTTAAGTCGTCAACGGTTTTTGTGTCTTTGTTGATTTCGTTAAATGCTTCAATCATCAGCGACTGCGTTTCTATAGGTGCATACCACCAGAACCAATTATAGCCAAAGCTGCTGTTCTTCCAGTACATGCCCAGTTCTTCATTGTTAATAGATGTTTCTTTTAATGATCTTAAAATAGCTTGCGGTGTTTGCTTGTCGCCTGTTCTATTTAAGCTTAATGCAATCATGCCCTGCATGTATTTGTTCTGTTTTGTCCAGAGTTTTTGTGCCTGCTTACGATAAAAGTTATAAGATGTTTGCGTGGCCTTTGCAACAGGATATTCCGGGAAAAAGCTACGCATGTACAAGTATTGGATCTCTATATATCCGATTTGTTGTTGGGTAAGATTCGCCTTGCTCTTAATTATTTTTTCGTAGCTGTCTTTTATTTTTTTATCAAGATAAGGAAGCGCTGTGCTAACAATTGATTTCAAATCTTCAACCGGCACACCCAATTTTTTTAAATGCCCGATGCCTGTGAGGATATATTGGGTAATGTACAGATCATCAGGGCCGCCTTTGAACCAAACAAAGCCGCCATTAGAACTTTGCATTTGTTTCAATTTTTCAAGATTGCTTTGCAGTTCGTTACTCATACGCACCATGTCGAACAGCAGGACAATGTTTTTCTTTTGCTGTGCTTCGTTTTTAGTCTGTAATGCCCACGGCGTTTCCTCAAGCAGCGCAGATTTTAATTCCTGGTTTTTTTGGAGATTCGATAAAAGGGCTGTTGTATCAATTGTTTTCCATTGTTCAAAAATTTGTTTGATGCGTGGTGCTGCATTTACAATTTTAGCCGCCAGTGCATTTGCATAATACCGGTTGCAGATTTGCTCGGCACATTCGTATGGATATTCCATAAGATAGGGCAAAGCCTGCACTGCATACCAGGCGGGATTGGAAGTATATTCAACCGTTAGCGACTGGCTTTGCAGCGTTTCACTTTCACCCGAGTGTAATAATTTATCGAAACTAAAAGTTTTTGTACCGCTGCCACGCATGGGTAAGGGCATTGTTTCTGTTACCAATATTTTATTGGTCAATACAGGTAAAATATTTTCTTCGCCATCGCTTAAATTGCCAGCTCTTGCAGTTACTCTCCATATTAATGCGCTGTTGAACTGGTAGGGAACCTGGATAGGAAACTGCACGACTTCGCTTTGTCCTGCCGCAACTGTAAAATATTGATTGGGAAAAGTATTCATGAACCAACCATCAACAGACTGGTTGGTGTTGGCATCAAGCAGTTCTAATTGCACCTGGCCGGTTATTTCAGAATCTGAAAGGTTTACAATTTTAGTTGAGAATGCCATGTGATCGCCCTGGCGTAAAAAGCGTGGCGCATTGGGTTGCACCATCAGTTCTTTCTGTGTGATCAACTCTTTTTGAGAAAGACCAAAAGCCAGATCTTTTGTATGTGCTAAGGTTTGCAATTTCCACCTGGTTAATGCTTCAGGCACGGTAAAAGAAAACTCTATGGCGCCGTCTTTATCGGTTCTTAGATCGGGGAAAAAGAAAGCGGTTTCGTTGAAGTTTTTGCGGGGTTGAATTTGTTGGGAGATTTGTTTTCTGTCTAAGTCTATAGCTGTTACTACTACATCCTGAATTTTAATTCCAGATGCTTGACTTGCCAAGTGTTTTTCCATTAATGGCGCAGCTGCAGAATCATAAGCTATGGCATTTGATGTGGCTTTGCTTGATTCAGCGGCAATACCGCGAAGCCTTATACTTTTATTTTGCAAGTAGCCATAAACTAAATTGTTTCCATTAAATATAAATTGGTCATACAGCTTGTTAAATTGTCTGTAACTATTTCCAATCCATTTTTCCTGCGATTGCACATCATCAAAATTTTGCCTGCCATTCCACGCAAACAATTGTGCATATACAGGCCAGATGCCGGGTTTTTGCCAATCGTGTGGTTTAAATTGATCCAACGATGCGTCGTACATGCTCGCCAGCATTTCTGCCGCTACCTTTTCATTTTGGTATCCTGTAATTTTTACTTTCCATTTTTCTTCGCTGCCGGGTAAGGTTTTATCACGGAAAGTGGCATATTCAATATTCAATTGTTTGTTCGTCCATGGAACATTGATCGCATCGCTGAACTGGTAAAAACGATTGTCTTTTACAAAAAAGAAATTGACGCCATAGCCACCACGGTCTTCTTCAGTGGCTTTGTATTCAAATGATTTCTTCTCATTGCTCAAATGCGTAAATGAAAACTGATCATCTTTTTCCGGTTTGTTCACATTGCTTATTAAAAAAACATCATTGGCCGATGAACCTGTTTCAACTGTTGCTTTCTCACCCGGTTCAATAGCGTTGTCTGTCCCTTTGGCCCACAGGTATTCCGGTTTGTTGAATTGCTTTGCGTCGGTATTAAATAGCTCTATGTATTGCACATCCTTTATATCGTGGCCATCTTTATCTTTTGTTGCAACTACGATTTCATAATAGCCTGGTGAGAGATGGCTATTGGCAATTGACCATTCACCATTCACCTTTGTGCTGTCTGTTTTGCTAAACGCTATACTTTCTTTCGGCCATGTTTTATAATCCGTTTCATTGCTGTACTCATCATGGGGAAAATTCCGAATGAACTCTTCCTTGCTCATCACAAACTGGTCAGGTTGCTGCCAGTAGCGGCTGCGAATCAAACGTTGTTCAGGAATTAATTTTGAAATTGTAACCGTTACAGTTGAAGGTTGATATGCTCCATTCATATTTTCTGTACGAATAGAAATTGTTTTAAAAGAATCAACAGCTAACCTTTGTGGCAAATTTGTTTTTAATAACAACGATTTGTAACCTGCCGTAACATTGTTTTCCCCGCTTCTTGTTTCGCCATTGATATCTGTAACATCAGCATAAATTTTATAATCAAAAACAGGATCAAGTTTTTCGTCAATTTTTTTATCAGGAAGGGCTGCGAATTCAATAAGGAATCGGCCGTCCTTGTCTGTTGTGGTCTCGCCATGAACAATTTCCATAGGTTGCACAGGTGGCAGCCATTTACGCACCAGCCATGTGTAAATAAATCGTGGCTGCCGCACTACACGATACGCAACCTTTGCGCCATCAATGTTGTTGCCGGCGTAAGCTTTGGCAATACCTGTTATTGCAACAGTATCATTTACTTTGTAGCTGTTCTTTATTTTTTCAAACTCAACATAAAATTTTGGCCGCTTGTATTCTTCAACAGAAAAGCGGTATTCGTTATCTTCTTCCTCATCATAAATTCTGAATTCACCATTCAATAAATTCTGGGGCAGTTGAAACTTTCCTGAAAAAGAACCGAATTCATTTGTTGTCAGTGTTAGCGAATCAACAGCTTCATCATTGGCATTTTCCAGGAAAATTTTTGTTGAGTAGTTAGTAGCAATGCTATTGGCTTGCTTATTTTTTGTTACAACGATACCTTTGAAATACACCGTTTGTCCGGGGCGATAAATAGAACGGTCTGCAAAGAAGAATATTTTCTTCGCTGAATCTTCTTGTTTATTGTAATTGTCGTAATAGTAATAGTTATATAGCTGGTCATTCAAAGCCAACCTGTCGTTTTGGTAACTGACATTTAAAAAATAGCCATTATTCCTTTCGTCTTTGTTTTTGGGAATAGAGA
>JBQCHB010000169.1:0-11044 GCA_051955075.1 Flavisolibacter sp. | reverse complement strand
TTGACCCGCAACTCAATCCTAACTATACATTAGAGTCTTATATAGAAGGTGACAGCAACCGTGTGGCCAGGCGAGCGGGAAAAACTGTGGCGGAAAAACCGGGTGCCAATTCTTTTAATCCATTAGTAATTTATGGTGGTGTGGGCTTGGGTAAAACACACCTGGCGCAAGCTATAGGCAACGAGGTAAAACGTTTGCAGCCAAACAAAGTGGTTTTATATGTAAGCTCCGAAAAATTCATTAACCAGTTTGTCGATCACAGCCGTAATAATGCCATCAACGACTTTATTCATTTTTACCAGTTGATAGATGTGCTGATCATTGATGACGTGCAGTTTTTTAACAGGGCCGAAAAATCACAGGATGCTTTCTTCGCCATCTTTAATCACCTGCACCAGTCGGGCAAGCAATTGGTGTTAACATCAGATAAATCGCCTAAAGACTTGGAAGGCGTGCAGGAAAGATTATTAAGCCGTTTTCGCTGGGGGTTGAGTGCCGATATTCAAATGCCTGATTACGACACAAGAATAGAGATACTGGAAAGGAAAATGAAGAACGATGGTTTGGAGATGCCGAAAGAAGTGGTAAAATACATTGCCTATAATATCAACACCAATATTCGTGAACTGGAAGGAGCGTTGATTTCTTTATTGGCACAATCTTCGCTAAACCGGAGAGAGATTGACTTAGACCTTGCGAAAAAAGTGTTGCGAAACTTTGTAAAAACATCCAGTAAAGAAATTACCATTGATACCATTCAAAAAATGGTATGTGATTATTTTGATGTGCCTTACGACAAACTCCTGCAAAAAACACGTAAGCGTGAAATTGTGCAGGCCCGTCAAATAACAATGTACCTGGCAAAAGCTTTCACGAAAAATTCCTTGAAAACAATTGGTGAACATTTTGGCGGCAGAGATCATACAACTGTAATTCACTCGTGCCAAACAGTGAAAGATTTAATGGACACAGATGGAACTTTCAGAGATAGTGTAATAGAGTTGCAGCAGAAGGTTCAGTTAGCAGCTATGTAATAGTAAAGCGCTGAATATAGAATCCTAAATTCTAAAGGGAAAGTTTAGAATTTAGGATTTATTTTTTCGATATTAGTCCCTTATCCCTATTTTTGCAGCCCTTGCAAATGAGGTGAGGGCTAAGTGAGCAAAGGGTGAGGTGGATGAGTGGCTGAAATCAGCAGTTTGCTAAACTGCCGTACGGGTCAAACTGTACCGCGGGTTCGAATCCCGCCCTCACCGCGGTTTCGGGAAGTAGCGCAGGCCGGTAGCGCACCTGGTTTGGGACCAGGGGGTCGCAGGTTCGAATCCTGTCTTCCCGACTAAATAAAAGACAACCATTTCTGGTTGTCTTTTATTTTTTTTATTAAGCTTCAGATCAAGTAAGGCATTCGCAATTCCTATTCAACCTGCCTTTTCCAGTTCAATCGTACTGTGCTGAATGTTATGGTGCAACAATTCATGCTTTATGTTTTGAACAATTTGCAGTTTCTCTTCAAAGCTTGCAACGTCGTTCAATGCTACATGCGCTGTTAAAGCATTTTCTGTAGTGCTCAATGGCCACACATGCACATGCTCCACTTTTTTTACACCTTCCGTTTTTAAAATAACGTCTTTGATTTTTTCCAGATCAATACCGGCAGGCACAGCATCTATACTCATTTTAAAACTGTCCTTTAGCAATCCCCATGTACTTATCAAAATTACGATCATGATCAACAGACCTATGGCTGGATCGAGCCAGTACCAGTTTGTATAACTTATAATGATACCGGCAACAACAACGCCTACAGACACAAGCGCATCCGCTAAAAGGTGCAGATAAGCGCTTTTTACATTCAGGTCTTTTTCCTTGTGCCTGTAAAATAAAAAAGCTGAAAGACTATTTATAATAATTCCCAATCCGGCGATCCATGCAATGGCAACGCCCTGCACTTTTTCGGGTTTGAACAGTCTTGTAACAGATTCGTAGCCCAGCATGCCAATAGCGATCAACAGAACAACTGCATTGATAAGCGCTGCAAGAACTGTTGTCTTCTTGAATCCGTAAGTGTATTTGGCATTGGATTTTTTCCGTGCCATCCAAAATGCAATTAATGACAACACCAGGCTTGCCACATCGCTTGCGTTATGCCCTGCATCTGTCAACAATGCCATTGAGTCGTAAACAAAACCTGCCACAACCTCAACTAAAACAAACAGAAGATTTAAAACGATTCCTGCAACAAAAGCTTTGCTGTCTCCTTTTTCAAAATCAATACTATGCGGGTGGTGATCGTGTTGATGGTCATGTGCCATAACAGAAATTTTTGAGAAAGGTTCGCGAATCCGGACTTACACAAGTGCTTTTTCTACCGGTTCGCACTCCGTTATTTGTGACTGATCTTTTTTCTTCCTTTTAAATTGTTCGTACATAAGCAGTGAAAGCAATGCAGATGCCATGCCTACAATTATTCCTGCAAAAACATCGGTGACAAAATGCTGTGCCAGGTAAACTCTTGAATAACCTACAAAGAATGCAATCAAAGGAAAGAAGAAAGTCCAAAAATTTTTCTTTAATACAAAGGCCATTAGCAAGGCGTAAGTAAAAGCCAGGCTGGTATGGCCTGAAGGAAAGCTGCTGGTGCGATGTACCTCTACTCCGGGCACCGTTCTGATCTGATCTTTTAATGCTCCCAACGGTCTTGGCGCATCGGGAAAGATGACCCATTTTGAAAATTGTGTAAGTACTGTGCAGATGAGGAAACCTGCAATTATTGCAAACAGAAATTCTTTCTTATAAAGAAATGTATAGATCACCAGTGGCAATACGATCATGCCATCACCTAAATAAGTGAAGTAAGTAAAAAAATAATCAAAAACAGGATTGTTGAATTTGTTGATGATAAGAAAGGAATTGTTCTTGCCATACACCGTGAGAAAAATTGCTATAATAACGGCCATCAACAGGCTAAATGCAGCGGCTACTCTAAAATGCCAGTAAGCTTTTGTGGTAAGCAAAATGATAATAAACTTTAGATTAACAATGACTAAATATAGCCTCAAAAAAATAAAACCGCTTCGCAGGAAGCGGTTTTGTGAATATAGAATGGTATGATTGTCAAAAACGATAACCTAAAGACATGCCAAAGCCTGTGTTTCTATAACGGCTCTTATCATTGGTAACTCCCTGGCTTTTCTTATTGATGTTGGCAAGTCCTAATTGTGCATTTAATTGGAATGAAACCTTATTGGCAAATTCATAGCCTGCCAATAAATTGCCACCCGCATCAAAGCTTTTAAAATAAGTGGCAGGGTTGGCAGCATTATAATCGCTGCCAAAATCAATATCTGTTTCAGTGCCATTGGCAGCTTTTAATTTTCCATTGATGCCAAGACCTACATACGGACCGAAACCAAGAAGCATATTGCCGCTGCCCAAAACAGGTTTGTAAACAAAATTCACCGGCACTTCAATGTACGAGAGTTTTATTTTGTTATCGCTTGCATCTTTGGCGCCTTTCGTACTATACAGAACACCAGGCTGCACGTAAAATCCATCACCTATTGGTACTTCAGCATTTACACCTGCATTAAATCCCGTTAATAAATCATTCTTCAAATCATTGCCGGATGCATCTTTCCCATTTATGTTTTGGAAGTTAACACCGGCTCTTATTCCAAAGCTTGCCCTATTTGTTGTTCTTACCATGCTTTGTGCAAAAATGGACGTTGTAAAAAAGGCTGCAAGTGCTGCACATACAATTTTCTTTTTCATCATTTCTATAGTTTAGGATTAAGTTAATTATTGGTTGCCGGCTTCTGTTTTAGCATCAGCCTTCATCTTATCATTAGCTGTAATAACGAACTCCACACGACGGTTCAATGACCGTCCTTCTTCTGTGTCGTTCGTTGCCACCGGATCACTTTCGCCCATACCTTTCGTGGTTACACGGGAGCCGCTTACGCCTTGTCCTTTTAAGAAGTCTGAAACGGAAACTGCACGGCGTTCAGAAAGCGCCTGGTTGTAAGCATCACTTCCTTTATCATCAGTATGTCCTATGATTTCGATGTTAGTGTCAGGATATTTTTGTAAAACATTTACCAGTTTATTCAAGCTGCTTTCTGCACTGGTATTAATGTCCGAACGGTCAAATCCAAACAAAACTTTTTCTTTAAAAAGAATGACAATGCCTTCGCCTTCACGCCTTACCTCTGCATCGCCTAACACTTTTTTCATTTCTTCAGCCTGCTTATCCATTTTATGGCCAATAACGGCGCCGGCAGCCCCACCAACGGCGGCCCCGATAATAGCACCCATTGCTGTGTTACCGGCAGCCTTACCAATAACAGCACCAACAGCCCCACCACCTGCGGCGCCAATGACAGCGCCTTTTTGCGTACGATTCATTGTTTTACATCCTGATGCCATAACGGCAAACAACGCCATAACTACTGTAATGTGTCTAACTTTCTTCATGATTCATTATTTAACAGGCTATTTTCAAACACCATACCTATAATTAACAAAATGACTTTTTTTCAGAGCGTTTTTAGATTTTTTTAAGAACCACGAAATTCAATTTGTATTTAAAACTTTGAAGCAAGAAATAATAAAGCAATGTCCGCAATAAAAAAAGGCTGCATCACGTGCAGCCTTTTTATCGCCGAAAAAATTACTTATTGTTGTTCTTGCTGAACAGCTCCTGTTAATGAAGTGTTTTGAACAGCTTTCACAGCCGAGTAAAATACAATCTTGTTTTTTACTTTCGAGTTTTTCGTTTTTGTTTTCACTTTCACTTCAGTGCCTGCATCAGCTACATCAGTGCTTTCAGTTGCGCCTGTATTCATGGCAAAAACCTCTGAAGGATTCGCATCGTCGTATGCTTTTCCTAATTCAACATTTAGTGTGTTTGTCGAAGGATCAAAAACCAAAGTGCCTTCAGGAACCTGTGTGCCGCTTTCAGTTTTTTGCGCCAGTATTCTGTAGCTGGCAGGAGATTGTTTTAAATAAGCTTTGAATTTGCCTTGAGGTAAGCCTTCTACCCAAACAATTCCTTTATTAGAAGAGTCAAGGCTAACTGTTACTACACTTGTGGTATCAGTAGTGTTACTTAAATGATACGTTCCAATAGCAGGAAAAGCTTTTTCAAGGGTCAGCGCTTCGGGCATAGGCTGCAGCTTATATTTTGCAGCAATAGACTCAGCGGTTGATTGTGCATTGACAGAAGCCGTTACTAAGAACGCTGCCAAAAAAAGAAAAATGGTGTTTTTCATACGTGAGTTATTTTAAATTGGGAAAGGTTTTAGCCCCTATTACGTAATACTGTGCCAAATTTTAATTTTCATAAAAATTCGGTGTTTTTAAAGCTTGTTTGTTAAATTTTTTAGCAAAGCCAAAGCGGTACGTATCTTCGCTTTCCAGCGATTGGAGCATAATTTTATGAAAAAACAGACGTTGCCTACGAACGGCCATACCCAGGAAGAGTTTATAGAAGTTTTTGGAGCAAAAGAGCACAACCTCAAGAATGTTGACATCTCCATCCCTAAAAATAAACTGGTTGTTATAACAGGGATCAGTGGCAGTGGAAAATCTTCATTGGCCTTCGATACCATTTATGCCGAAGGCCAGCGCCGCTATATGGAAACCTTTGGCGCTTATGCCCGGCAGTTTATTGGCGAAATGGAACGCCCCGATGTGGACAAGATAACCGGCCTTTCCCCGGTAATTTCTATAGAACAAAAAACGACAAATAAAAATCCGCGGTCAACAGTTGGTACTGTTACAGAAGTGTATGATTTTTTGCGATTGCTTTTTGCAAGAGCCAGTGAAGCCTACTCGTATAATACGGGTAAAAAAATGGTCCGTTGGAGTGAAGATGAGATTGTAAACAATATTTACAAACGCTTTGATGGATATAAAATCACTTTACTGTCACCGTTAGTAAGAGGAAGAAAAGGACATTATCGTGAATTGTTTGAAGAAGTAAGAAAAAAAGGTTTTTTAAAAGTTCGTGTTGATGGAGAAGTAAAAGACCTTACACCAAAAATGCAGGTGGATCGCTATAAAATTCATGACATTGAATTGGTGGTTGACCGTATGAAGGTGACGAAAGATATGCGTACACGCATCAGTCAAAGTGTGCAACAATCGTTGAAGCTGGGTAAGGATTTAATGTTTGTAATGTATGAAGCCGATGGTCAGAAATCTTCTCTTACAAAGTTTGGCGAAGCAGCATATAGCCGCCAGTTAATGTGCGAAGACACAGGCATCAGTTACGAAGAACCTTCACCCAATTCGTTTTCATTCAACTCGCCTTATGGCGCTTGTCCTACATGTAAAGGTTTAGGACAGGTTTACACAGTTGATATGAGTGCCATTATTCCTGATGAAAATTTAAGTATTAATGAAGGTGGCATTGCGCCGCTAGGCGGTGAAAGAGAGGCTTATACTTTTCGTCAAGTGCAAACACTGGCAAGGAAAAATAAATTCAGTCTTGACAAACCCATAAAAGATTTGCCTGAAAAAGCGTTGAATCTTGTTTTGTATGGAAAGGAAAGCGGCGTAACAGGAGAGGAGCTGCAATTTGACGACGAACAAATAGATAACAATATTTATGAAGGCGAATTTGAAGGTGTAGTAAACCAGGTAAAGCGTTGGTTTGCTACCAGCACCAGCGAAGCTATACAGCGCTGGGCCGAAGGCTTTATGGAATTAACAACCTGCAAAACCTGCGGCGGTACAAGATTAAAAAAAGAAAGCCTTTGGTTTAAGGTAGATGAAAAAAATATTGCCGAATTAAGCAACAAAGATTTAGTGCAGCTAATAGAATGGTTTGATGGCATAGAAAAAAGATTAAGCACCCGGCAAAATGTTATTGGCAAAGAGATCATCAAAGAAATTAGGGAACGTTTACAATTTTTGCTTGATGTGGGTTTAACCTATCTCACGCTCAACAGGCCAACAAGAACACTGAGCGGCGGCGAATCGCAGCGCATCCGGCTGGCCACGCAAATTGGTTCGCAATTGCAGGGCATTACTTATGTGTTGGATGAGCCATCTATCGGTTTGCACCAGAGAGATAACCACCGTTTAATAACAGCTTTGCAAAACCTGCGTGACATTGGCAACAGTGTAATTGTTGTTGAACATGATAAAGATATTATGCTGGCAGCCGATCATTTAATTGACGTGGGTCCTAAAGCGGGTTTTCATGGCGGAAGAATTATGGCGCAAGGCACACCCAAAGCGGTTCTGCAAAAGAATACTTTGACGGCGCATTTTTTAAATGGCGAAAGAGAAATTGCCGTGCCTAAAGAAAGAAGAAAAGGCAATGGAAAATCTATTGAAATTAAAGGGGCGAATGGTAACAATCTTAAAAACGTTTCCGTAAAGTTTCCTTTAGGTAAATTAATTGTTGTTAGTGGCGTTAGCGGCAGTGGTAAATCTACATTGATCAATGAAACTTTGTATCCGCTGCTTTCCCGGCATTGTTATAATTCAAAAACCACTCCGCTTGAGTATAAAAAAATAGTTGGTTTAGAAAATATTGATAAAGTTATAGAAATAGATCAGTCGCCCATTGGTCGTACGCCGAGAAGCAATCCTGCTACTTACTGTGGATTTTTTACCGAGATAAGAACGTTATTTGCTTCTATACCTGAGGCGAAGATCCGTGGGTATAATGCAGGCCGTTTTTCCTTTAACGTAAAAAGCGGCAGGTGTGAGGTATGTGAAGGCAGCGGCCTGCGCACTATCGAAATGAACTTCTTGCCCGATGTATATGTGCACTGCGAAAAGTGTAATGGTAAACGTTATAACCGGGAAACTTTAGAAATTCGTTATAAAGGCAAGTCTATTGCCGACGTGCTGGACATGACAGTAGAAGAAGCTGTCGAATTTTTTCAGAACGTTCCTTTTTTATACAGGAAAATAAAAGTGCTGGAAGATGTGGGCCTTGGCTATATAACACTTGGGCAATCGGCTGTAACGCTTAGCGGCGGCGAAGCGCAAAGAGTAAAACTGGCCACGGAACTGGCAAAACGGGACACCGGTAAAACTTTTTATATTTTAGATGAGCCAACAACGGGTTTGCATTTCGAAGACATTCATCATTTGCTGGAAGTGGTTAATAAATTAGTGGACCGCGGCAATACCGTATTGATCATTGAGCATAATATGGATGTAATAAAAGTTGCCGATCACATTATTGATATTGGTCCTGAAGGTGGTGCCGGTGGCGGGCAGGTTTTATTTGAAGGAACGCCGGAAGATCTGTTGAGAGTGAAAGAAAGCCATACGGCACGTTTCTTAAAAGACGAGTTGAAATAGCCTAAGCTGAAAGCTGAAGGCATTTAGAGGCGTATCTTCCTTTAGCGTTTAACTATTCTCCGGATTATAAACTTTAAACCACCTGAATATGCGTTTTGACAACTTAAGCGATCTGCCAGCATGGGATGATGATGAATTTGATGATGGTGAAAACGAAGGCGAAGCATGGAAGCCAAATCCTACCAAAGATGCCTGCAAGGCTATGTACCTGCAATGGCAACAAGTAATGATGATGTTAAAAGGTGCTTTAGAAACCATGCAGGTAAAAGAAGATCCGGGAGAGGCCGAAATGCCTTTGGATTTTTGGGATGATTACAAACAAACCATCATTGGCGATGCTTACGAAATAGCGGTAAAAATCAAAAGTTCGGAAGCCGGTTTATATATCATTCGTATGGAGAATGCTTCTATCATACGTAAAAATGCACAGTACATTTATTCTTCCTTATTAACGCTGATGATTGAAAATGTAATTGAAGAATCTTATGTAAGAGCCATTCGCAGCGAAATTGATGAGTTTCGTGAATTGTTCAAACAGTGGGTGGCCTCGTTTCAAAAAGATGAGTACACAGATGAATGGGGCTTATTTATTTAATAAAACAAAAGCTGCACTGTCATTAAAACAAGTGGTGCAGCTTTTGCTTTCATTTATGGTTGAATGTTATTTTTCTTACTTTCTAATTGTGCAGGCTTCAATACATAAACAATAACTGCACCTGCTATGCCTGCCAAAAAGCTAAGCCAGAGCCCAAACCCCGTACCAACAAAACCGGAAACACGGGCAAATTGTATCAATGTAAAAATAGCTGCTCCTGCAAAGCATCCGGCTGCAATCAGTCTCATTTGTCCTTCAAAAGCTTTTGTCTTATCATCTAAAAAGCAACAGGCAATTCCTCCCAGGAACCCTAAAAATGCAATAATGCCAAGGTCATGCATGCCGTTTATTGACCCGAAAAACCCTAACGACCACCATGGAAGAAAACAACTGATTACGCCAACTATACCGGCAATTAATGCATACAGTTTTTGTTTGTGGAAATTCATTTGTTCCATAATAAAATTGGTTTAGGTTACTGCCTACTCTTGTGGCTTTTCGGCAAACGCCCCTTGACTTTTGTGGGTGTTCAGGAATTTCCCGGTCATCACAGGGAATTATTTTCAGGGGGTTATCTAAATATACAAAAAAGCTTTTGAGAAAAAATTTTCTGCTTGTTTACTTAAGTTTTTAGGGAGTTGTTGCAAGTATGTTTAGAGGAGGGATGCACTTTGTATGGCTATAGGGCACAAGAAAAATGATGGTTATAAAAGCATCCTGAGACCAGCCGTTAAAAAGAGCGTCCTGTAGAAACAAGACGCTGTTGATTAGGACATTGCTTCCCATAGTTATGGCTTTAAGGTCGGGAAGCTCTGCAAAAAGTTGTTAGAAAAAAAGTGCCCCGCTTAGAAAAGCAGGGCTTCACCCTTAACCATACGAAACCAAGTTCTTAAATTATGTAGAAATCTTTCGATCTATATATCTATCAGAAGGCGGTATAAAGATAATAAGCCCACAATTTGAGATCGTATTTGTTTCGATGAAAGCCCTAAAAAAATCGGTAATGTAAGTTAGGCATTCGTTTGTGTAAATGGCGTGAAAGCTTTGCTAAATGCTTGTTACGACTGAAGAAACCGTTCCACTTCTGTAGTTACATCTATGCATCTTTTTTGTACAAAATCGTATAGCTCTGCCATAGCGGTACCATCTTCAGTTTCACCCTGCTTTTCCAATTTATCCAAAACCGGATGAAGTTCATCGGCCAATCCTACATAGCCAACAGTTGATTTAAGGCTATGTGCCGTACGCCGGATGCCGGTAAAATCATTTTGTTGTATGGCGTTGTTTAGCTGTGCTAATTCTTCAGGCACCTGCACCACAAATTGCTGTAATATCCTCTTTTCAAAATCTTTATCATTACCCGATAACTGGTGCAAGTAGTCAAGATTGAGGTGATGCATATTGCCGTTATTATTAGCGGCTGAACTTAATTGTGCATGCCGGGCAATGATATTGTATAGCACCGTTTCTTTAATAGGTTTTGATACGTAATCATTCATGCCTAACTGCAAGCATTTTTCTTTTTCACCTGGCATGGCATGCGCCGTCATGGCAATAATGGGAATGTCTTTTTTTAATTCGTTACGAATAATTGCTGTAGCCGTATAACCATCCATTTCCGGCATTTGTATATCCATTAATACAATAGAGAAGCCGTTTTTATTTAACTCGTCAATAGCTTCTTTTCCATTGTCTACGATAGTGTAATCAATAGACCAGCTTTTCATTAAGTGGGCAATTAAATGCTGGTTCATCAAATTGTCTTCTGCAATGAGTGCCTTAATTTTTTGGAGCGACATAGGCTGGGTTTCGGCAGCCATGGCTTCAGAAAATAGCTGCTCCATGTCAGGAAGTTTATAATCCAGTTCTATAATAAAATCAGTTCCTTTATTTAATTCACTTTTCAAATCAAGTTTTCCGTTTTGCAAATTCACCAGTTGTTTTACAATAGCCAATCCCAGTCCTGTGCCGCCAAACCTTCTTGTGGTTTCGGCTTCAGCCTGCTGAAATCTTTCAAAAATAGTTCGCTGCTTTTCCGATGCAATGCCTATACCTGTGTCAGCAATTACTATTTGTATCCTGGCATTTGTATCAGAAGTTTTTAAGAGATGCACAGCTATAGTA
>JBQCHB010000168.1:0-15539 GCA_051955075.1 Flavisolibacter sp. | reverse complement strand
GAACTCATTGCATCTGGCGCTATAGAATCAGCACATGAGATAAGTGAAGGGGGGTTGTTTGTAACGCGTTGCGAGAGCGGATTTAAAAACGATCTCGGTTTTACAGTACTCACCAATGATGATCTTAGAAAAGATGCTTTTTTATTTGGTGAAGCACAAAGCCGCGTTGTAGTAAGCGTAGCACCTACAAAGTTTGAACTATTCGAAAGTATAATTAAAGGCTTTCCACATCAAGAGGTAGGCATTGTTTCAACAGGAAAAATTGAAATAGACGGTGAAGACTGGGGAGAAATTCGCGACTGGAAAAATTTATATGATAGATCAATTGAAAAGCATTTAACCAAAGAATTGGAAGGCGAAGGAGCATTAGGAATGTTGTAATAAATGATGCGTAATCAGTAATGAGGGAACACTGCATATTAAAGCAATTGTTATAATAAAGCATTTACGCATAACATGAACTCATCACTGGTCACTCATTTTTTACCACCGTTTTTCCACAGCTTTGTTAAAAGCTTTTTCTCGCTACAAAAATTGCTGTAGGTTTGCATGACCTTCAGTATTTTCTTTGATGCCAAATTTGTCAAAGTAACCGTTGGTCACCGGAGAAGCACGATGATAAGTGTTCTGAACGATGAAGTGAGTGACACAACGGATGTTTCATAGTAGCACTGCAGCTTACTCCTACATTTCAACAAAACAAGGTTTAAATAGAGAACCATTTTTTATGGCTAAATATATTTTTGTTACAGGTGGTGTTACTTCTTCTTTAGGTAAAGGCATTATTGCAGCTTCGCTTGCTAAGCTTTTACAGGCAAGAGGTTTGAGAGTAACCATTCAAAAGCTCGACCCATATATCAATGTAGATCCGGGTACGTTAAACCCTTATGAGCATGGAGAATGCTATGTGACGGAAGACGGTGCAGAAACCGATCTTGACCTTGGTCACTACGAACGGTTTTTGAACATCTTCACTTCGCAGGCTAATAATGTAACCACTGGCCGCATTTATCAAACCGTTATTACCAAAGAAAGAGAAGGCGCTTATTTGGGAAAAACGGTGCAGGTAATTCCGCATATTACCGACGAGATCAAAAGACGCATGCTGCTGCTGGGCCAGAAGAATGAATTCGATATTGTGATTTCTGAAATTGGAGGAACCGTAGGCGATATTGAATCGCTGCCTTATATAGAAGCTATCCGCCAGCTGCAATGGGAATTGCCGGAGGAAGATTTATTAGTTGTTCATCTTACCCTGATTCCTTACTTAAAAGCCGCCAAAGAATTAAAAACAAAACCAACGCAGCACTCGGTGAAAATGCTGAGTGAAAGCGGTGTTTTTCCTGATGTAATTGTTTGCCGTACAGAAGAGCCTATTAATAATGATATCAAGAAGAAGATAGCCCAGTTTTGTAACGTAAAGCCAGAAGCAGTAATTGAAGCGCCGGACGCCAGTACTATTTACGAAGTTCCTTTACTGATGATGAACGAGAAACTGGACTTAATTGTGTTAAAGAAATTGGCCATTACGCAATATCATGAACCCGAACTTGCTAAATGGAAGGAATTTTTAGACAAACTAAAATATCCAAAAGCGAAAATTACTATTGGTCTTATAGGTAAATATGTTGAATTGCAGGATGCTTACAAATCAATTTTAGAAGCTTTTGTTCATGCCGGCGCTATAAATGAATGTAAAGTGCAGGTGATTTCTATTCACTCCGAATTTATAACGCCTGAAAACGTGGCAGAGAAGCTGGAGAACCTGGATGGTTTGTTGGTGGCTCCGGGCTTTGGCTATAGGGGAGTGGAAGGAAAAATTACCGCCATTAAATATGCAAGAGAAACGGGTCTTCCTTTCTTTGGTATTTGCCTGGGTATGCAAATGGCTGTAATTGAATACGGTCGTAATGTTTTAGGTATCAAAAGTGCACAATCGTCTGAAATGGATCCTAATGCCGATGAGCCTGTGATTGATATGATGGAAGAACAAAAGAAAATTACGACGAAAGGCGGTACTATGCGCTTAGGCTCTTATCCCTGCCAGATAAAAGAAAACTCTCTTGCCTATAAAATATATGGTAATGCTTCTATCACGGAAAGACACCGCCACAGGTATGAATTCAACAATAAATATTTAGAGCAGTACGAAAGAAACGGAATGACGGCCAGCGGTCGTAATCCTGAAACCGGCCTGGTAGAAATTATGGAAGTAAGTAACCACCCCTTTTTTATTGGCTGTCAATATCATCCGGAATTAAAAAGCACTGTTGAAAACCCTCATCCTTTGTTCGTTCACTTTGTAGAAGCGGCAAAACGCTTTAATGAAGAAAAAGCAACAGCAAAAAATCCTTTACTGCAAGGTGAAATGATATAGAAAGGAAATAAAGCAACAAGGCGCAGGGCACAGATATTTGGCGACAGTCACTGCTTGTGCCTTGGTTCTTTAACCTTGTACCTTTTTTAAGTAAGTCTTGCATCTTTATTCTTGAGGCGTGTAGCTTCTTCTGCCTATCTTTGCCGCCTTTAAATAGGGGATGGCGGCGCCTTCAGTGACGAGTCGCTTTTATTTCCTTAGAATTAATTATTTTTTATCAAATGAATTTCGACCGTAACACCATCATCGGTTTTGTTGTATTGGGTTTGTTGTTTTTTGGATATTTCTATTTTAACAATCAACAGCAGATTGCCTATCAAAAACAAAAGGCACACCAGGATTCTATTGCCGCGGCACATCAGCCTAAAGTAAATACAACTGCACAAAAGGGTGATAGCAGTTCTACTGATACTTCTTTACAACATACTTCGATTGCTGGGGACTTTCAGCAATTTAGCGCCGGAGCGGAACAAACTACCGAAGTAAGCAATGGAGTATTAAAAATTGTTTTTACCAACAAAGGCGGTCAGCCTAAGTTAGTTGAACTTCAAAATTTTAAAGCTCCGGACAGTAGCAATGCAAAGTTGTCTTCAACTGATTTTGATAAAATAGATTACACGATCATTCCTGCGCCTAACACTACGGCTAACATCACAGATTTCTATTTTACCGGTGGCCAGGTTGCAAAAAATGCTGATGGTTCGCAGACCGTTACTTACGAAATGGCTGCTGCGGGAAAATCAATCAGGCACCAGTTTGTTCTAAAGCCAAACAACTACATGATTGATTTTAATGTGGAAGTAAATGGTGTAAATCAACTATTCTCAAATAATACTTTGAATCTGACCTGGCAGGACAAGGCTTTACAATTGCAGAAAGACCTGAAATATGAAAGAACACAGTCGCAAATCGGTTATCGCGTCGGCGACGATTATGATCACAGTTCTGCCATTAGCAGCAATACGGAAGAATTTAAAAAGCCCGTTAATTGGGTTTCGGTAAAGCAACAGTTTTTTAATACAACATTGATTGCAAAAAATAATTTTTCTTCAGGTAGTATTAATTGGACAGCGCCACCAGCAACTGATCAAAAAACTGTGGTGCAGGCTATTGCTAATTTAAAGTTGTCGCTTCCATCTTCTGCCTCCGCTAATATTCCTTTGGCCATTTATTACGGGCCTACTGATTATAAAATATTGAAGCAGTATGGCAATGATATGGAAGATATGGTGAACCTGGGTAGCGGTATGTTTGCCTTTGTAAAATACATCAATCGCTGGGTCATTCTTCCTGTGTTTGATTTTTTTGCGAAGCTTACATCCAATTACGGAATTGTTATTTTGCTGCTTACTTTATTTATACGCTTGTTGATTTCTCCACTTACTTACTCAAGCTATTTAAGTGGTGCTAAAATGAAAGTGTTGCGTCCGGAAATTGAACAACTAAAAGCAAAATATGGTAAAGACCAGCAGCAGATCAGCATGGAACAAATGAAGCTTTTCAGGGAAGCCGGTGTTAATCCTTTAGGCGGTTGTATTCCGGGCCTTTTACAAGTACCTATTTTCTTTGCTTTATATAGTTTCTTTAACTCCAATGTGGCTTTACGTGGACAAGGATTTTTGTGGGCAAACGATTTATCGCAGTATGATTCTATCGTAAATTTTGGTGTAAACATTCCTTTGCTGGGAAATCACTTAAGTTTATTTACACTAACTGCTGTTATTACAAGTTTCCTTATTTCTATCTACAGCATGAGCATGACGCCGGATCAGAATAACCCGGTATTGAAATACATGCCTTATTTTTTCCCCGTTGTGCTATTGTTTGTATTTAACGGATTACCAGCGGGTTTAACATGGTATTACACTATTTCTAATATCATTACGCTAGCCTTGCAATTCATTATTCAGAACTATATTATTAATCATGATAAAATTTTGGCTAAAATTGAGGTGAACCGAAAAAAGCCAAAAACAAAATCAAAATGGGCTGAGCGAATGGAGCAAATGCAGGAGCAGCAAAAGAAAATGCAGGAGATGCAAAAAAGGAATCGTAATTAATTCTGTTACTGATACAATTGAGTCCCGCCTTTTTAACAAGGCGGGATTTTTCTTTACGCAACTATTGCAGATATTTGAATCGTCTTTATACTGACAACCTATTTTATGAAATACAGTTTGCAAATATTATCGGCTTTATTATTCCTGTTTTCTTTGCCGGTTTTGGCTCAAAAAAAGCTTTCTGAAGGAACAATCTCTTATGATATTGTTATTAATACCGGAAATGATAAACCGCAAGGCGCTGATTTTTTAGATGGAGCTACCAGTGCTGTTTATATAAAAGGGCCTAAAACCCGCACAGAAATGGTAAGTCCTTTAGGCACTCAATCCACCATTATTGATGGAGCAAAAAATACCATTGTTATTCTTAAAGAATACGGCGAGCAAAAGTATATGATTAACCTAACGCCTGAAGATTGGAAGGATGCTAATAAAAGATATGAAAATGTAAGCTTCACGTACGATGGTGACGCCACCAAAACTATTTTGGGTTATAAGTGTAGCAAGGCAATAGGCAAATTAGGCGATGGTACAACTTTTACGGTTTGGTACACTACTGATATTTTACTTGATAATAAAGACTTTCAATACGCTAACAGAAATCTTCCGGGGCTGGCTTTGGAGTATGAAACCAATTTGGGCAATTTAAAGGTCACTTATACGGTGTCTAAAATCAGTTTTAGCCCTGTACCTGCAGCAAAATTTGATATTCCTAAATCAGGTTTCAGAATATTAACTTACGATCAAAGCAAAAAGGGAAGTTAGTGTTGAACGATTAGCGAAAGCCTATTAGTTACGGGCAGGATTGAACTTTATCTTATCTTCTAAAAAGACCTTCTTTTTTAGAGGCAATACATAAGTAGCGTTCCCTTTTTCCAATGTAACCACCGTGTTCAGCATTATGAACTTTTTTTCAGGGGTTGAGTTGAACAGGTTATTGCTTTTGTAATTGTAATTTGAACGCAGAGAGAAGTTTTTTGAGCTTAAAGCAAATGGTGCAGAATTGCCTTTAAGCCTTTTTTTACCGCCATCGCCTAAAGTTGCAAAAGCTGCTAAAGACGCTGTAACAAGCACAGCTGTAGCTACTTTTCTTCTGATTAAGCGTTTAATTATAGTGGCGGTTAGAGTCATTCTGGCGCAAAGATAGGAATAAATATTAACATTCTTTCAACCTCTTGCCTGTTTCTTTACAATTTGTTTAACGCATGACAGAAGATTTTGTTGCAGAAACTTGGTAAATTTTCTACTAAAGCCTAATTTGTTATAGGAGATTTTAATATGACTAGTGATCCATACCACGATAAAGAAAGCCTAGACGAATTGCTCAAACTTTACAATAACCTTCGAAATGGCCAGTCTGGTATTTTTTTAGAGGAAGAGGCTTTTGAAAAAATTATAGATTATTATAATGACAATGAAGAAATAAGCAAGGCTTTGGAAGCCGCGGAAACAGCCATCGAATATTTTCCATTCTCTGCTCCGCTTCTGATAAAAAAAGCAGATCTGCTGCTGATTACCCGCAAATACAGGGATGCACTTGAGCTTTTGGAAAAAGCCGAGCTTTTCGACGCTACAGATATTAACCTTTATATTTTAAAAACAGATGCTTACCTGGCCATGGATATGCATGAAAATGCCGTGGAAATTCTGGAAAAGGCAGTAACTTTTTTTGAAGGCGAACAAAAGATAGAGTTGTTGTTTGAACTGGCCGATGTATATGATGACTACGAGGAGTTTGATAAAGTGTTTGACTGCCTGATGGTGATATTAGAAGAAGAGCCAACCAATGAGGAAGCGCTTTATAAAATTTGTTTTTGGACAGACTTTACCGGGCGGAATGAGGAAAGCATCAAACTTCATTTAAAAATTATTGATGAACATCCTTTCAATGAATTGGCTTGGTTTAACCTGGCAGCTGCTTACCAGGGATTGAAATTGTACGAAAAAGCAATTGATGCCTACCAATATGCAATTGCCATTGATGAAAAGTTTGACTACGCTTACCGTAACATTGGCGATGCTTATATTCGGTTAAGAAAATACAAAGAAGCAATTGAAGCACTGGAAAAAGTATTGGAATTATCGAAGCCGGAAGAAGTGATTTATGAGGCTATCGGGCATTGTTACGACCATTTGAAAAACTATGCCCAGGCAAGATTTCATTATAGAAAAGCATCTCACTTAAATCCTGATGATAGCAAGCTATTTTATAAAATTGCCTGCACTTACTATAACGAAGGGCAATGGGGAAGTGCTGTAAAACAATTAGAATCGGCTTTGAAAATTCATCGCTTGCAAGCTGAGTACAATTTGTTGATGGGTGAATGTAAACTACAGTTGAATGAAATAAAAGAAGCAGTTCAGTATTTATCCACGGCTGTTAGAGTAAGGCCCAAAAATGCTTCGGGATGGGAAGCTTTAATCCGTTGCTTATATTCTGCCGAATTTTTTACCGAAGCCCGGCAACAAACATTGGCAGCGTTAAGTCATACCAATAACAAACCCATCTTTTTATATTATTTAAGTGCCGTCTTATTTGCCCTGAACAAATCGAAAGAAGCCTTATTATATTTAGAAAAAGCATTGGCAGCTGCCCCCAAGCACCTGAAAAAATTCATCCAGCTTAATCCTTCTATTTTGCAAAACTCGCAGGTAGTAGATGTCATTGCGCACTATAAAAGAAGCAGAAAACAATAATAACAGTGCCTTTTTTATTTACTTCCCTATTTTTGCGGCCAATAATTACAAGCCAATGAATTTTAATCTTTCGCAGATTCCGGATCGCAATCACAAGCCCCGTACTTCTGGCATTACAATGGTGATGGATAAAGGCCTTAGTGTAGAAGAAGCAAAGAACTTTCTTAGCGTTTCACATCCACATGTTGATATTATAAAGTTAGGTTTCGGTACTTCATTCGTAACGCCAAATCTTAGGGAGAAGCTTGATGTATATCGTTCTTACAACATACCTATTTATTTTGGAGGCACTTTATTCGAAGCATTTTTAATAAGGAACCAGTTTGAAGATTATATCTCCGTTTGCAAAGATTTCGGAATTAATTATATGGAAGTGAGCGATGGGTCAATTACCATTCCTCATGCGGAGAAGTGCGGTTATATAGAAAAGTTGACAAAACATGGAACGGTTTTAAGCGAGGTAGGAAGCAAAGATGCTGCGCATATCATTCCTCCTTATAAATGGATTGAACTAATGCGTGCCGAATTAAACGCCGGCTCTTCTTATGTAATTGCTGAAGCCCGTGAAGCCGGCAACGTTGGTATTTATCGCGGCTCAGGCGAGGTAAGGGAAGGTCTGGTTCAGGAAATTTTGACACAAATTCCCGGCGAGAAAGTTATTTGGGAGGCACCGCAAAAAGCACAGCAATTATACTTTATAGAGTTGCTTGGCGCTAATGTTAACCTTGGCAATATTGCTCCTACAGAAGTAATACCCATGGAAACGATGCGTATCGGTCTTCGTGGCGATACATTCCATTTATACCTTAACAACAAAGCAAAGTAATAATGAGGCGCTTTGGCCTGATAGGGAAAACGTTGAAGCACTCATTTTCTAAAAATTACTTTACACAAAAGTTCAGGGAAAATCATATCGGTGATTGCAGCTACGAAACTTTCGAACTGCAATCCATCGACCAATTTTCTGACCTGTTTCAAACTTACCCGGATATTGCAGGGTTAAATGTTACCATTCCTTATAAAGAAGATGTTATAAAGTTCTTAGACGAAAAGAATGACATTGTCAAAGAAATCGGGGCCTGCAATTGCATAAAAGTTGTAGATGGCAAACTGCATGGGTTTAATACAGATGTTATCGGGTTTAAAAATTCCCTGCAGCCAAAACTTCAACAACAACATACAAAAGCATTAATACTGGGATCGGGCGGGGCAGCCAAAGCTGTTCAATATGCGTTGAAAGAACTTGAAATCGAGTTTATGGTAGTTTCAAGACGAAAGGAATTTAATGAACTCGGTTACGAAGATATTGACGAAGACATCCTGCATCAATATAAGCTGATCATTAATACTACGCCATTAGGAATGTTTCCTGATGTAAATAACGATCCCCCCATTCCTTACCGTTACATCACCCCCGGGCATTTTTTATTTGACCTGATTTATAACCCGGAGAAAACAAAGTTTTTGCAGCAAGGCGAAAGACAAGGTGCACAAATTGCAAATGGATATGAAATGCTTGTGCTACAGGCAGAGGAAAGCTGGCGGATTTGGAATGAAAGCTAATTGATGAAGAAGGCACCGGAATATTTCAATTTACCTGTTCAATCCAGTTAATTTTTTTACCGCTTCTTCCGGTACCGCGACCACTTTCTTCTTTTCATAGTCGTAACAAACCATTCCCGTTTTTGCTGTGGCTGTAACTCTTTCATTTTTCTCATTCACCAGCTTATAGTAGATGTCAAAACCGATCTTACTAAAATCACCAACAGCTACATGGGCTTTGATTGCATCGCCATAAAAAAGTTCAGACCTGAATTCTATGGCCACATCGCTCATAATCAATCCCACTCGTTCAAAATTCAGTTAGGTATAATGAAAATGGTTTAGAAATTGCACCCTTGCTTCGTGCAACAAGGACAAAATAGTGTCGTTGCCGACATGCCCTCCATAATTCAAATCAGTAATTCGAATAGGAATGGCGGCATTGAAGAAAAAGTTTTCGGGAAGGTTGATCTTGATTCGGGCCATAGCCAAGATTACTGATTTTCTTTCAGGTTTTTAAGCATCTCCAAAACACCGGTAAAATCGTTTGAAAAATCAGCGGTTGCAAACTTTTCCTGCAGTTGCATCATTTCTTCTTTGCATAAAATGTTTTCCTTAACACAGCTGACAAAATCAAATAGTTTCTTGGGCAGTTTCATGGCGTTTCCATCCTCATCGCTGTACACCATGTACTTTTCAATTGCTGTTACTGCATCAACAGTTTGTTTTTGTTCTGCTTTTTCGGGGATAAAATTTTTGGCAAATTCAACAGACCCTAATTGCGTTTGCGCCGGTAAATAATGAAGCTGGTCTTGCTCTTCAGGTGAGGTTTTAAAAATGTTGTTTTTACCATTTTTCGTTTCTGCCAGTAGAGTGTTTTTCAATTCCAAATCGGGAGTTGAAGTATCTGCATTTACATTGTTTTTGTTGTTTTGCTGTTCTGCCGGAACATTGGTAGCTATATTTCCCTTTTCTTGTTTCTGATTATAAAACACAGCAGCAAGTACTATGAAAATGAAAATGGCAGCTGCGCCTGAGTAACGCAAAACGGTTTTATGTTTTTTAAAAAAAGGAACAATTGTAGCAGTCTGGCTATTATTGAGTTTGTTGTTTATTTTGTTCCAAACACCGGCAGAGGGCGTGGCTTCAAATTGATATAATTTTTTGGACAGAATAGGCGTGGCCGAATTCAACGATTTTTCGATTTCATCCCACACCTGTTGTGGCGGCTCAGGTGCGTATTGCAAAAGTCTATCTTTGAAAGTGCTACTCATGTCCACGTATTTTTTTTCTCCTTTCAATAAATTGTTGCACCATATCCTGCAATATTAGTTTGGCTCTTGATAATTGCGATTTGCTGGTGCCTTCGCTGATGTTTAATGCCTCTGCAATTTGCTTATGTGTGTAACCTTCCACCACGTACATATTAAAAACCGTTCGATAACCCGGCGATAATTGCTGCACTAATTGAATAATGTCCTTTTCTGCAAGACTATCTAAAACTGAAATATATTTTCCTTCCACAGTATCTTCTTCGTAATCCGTTATGGGTTGCAGGTAAATTTTCTTTCTGAAATGTTCGATAGCTGTGTTTACAAAAATTCTGCGTATCCAGCCTTCAAAAGAGCCTTCGCTTCTAAAACTTCCTATTTTATTGAACACTTTTATAAAACCTTCCTGCAAAATATCTTCGGCCTCTTCTGCATTACCCGCATAACGCAAGCATACGCCATACATTTTTGAAGCAAACCGGTTATACAGTTCGTGCTGCAATTTCCGATCGCCCCGTATGCATCCTTCAATTAAGTCGGAATCGCTAAATATTTGGTTGCTTGCGTTGTTCAATATTGTGTATTTGTTTATTAATCAGGTTGCTAAATTTTTATACCGGGCTTTTGCCCAACGGCTTAGTTATTGGTAAAGATTTTTTTGCCTTCACTAACTTAACTGATTCAAAAACGTTACCAGCTTAGCCATTGCCTTGCTTCGGTGACTGAATCTGTTTTTTTCTCCAAGGCTCAATTCTGCAAAAGTTTTTTCAGAACCATCTGGTATGAAAACCGGGTCGTATCCAAATCCTTCTTTGCCTCTTTTTTCTGTAATAATTTTTCCTTCACAAACGCCTTCAAAAAAATATTTCTTCTCATTTAGTATCAAACATATTACCGTTCTAAATCTTGCTGATTTGTCTTCCTGTTTTTCTATATTCAACACTAACTTATCAATGTTTTTATCAAAAGATTTATCTTCTCCTGCGTAGCGGGCACTTCTTACACCAGGCTCGTTATTTAATGCGTATACTTCAAGGCCTGTGTCTTCGCTAAAACAATTGGCTTTTGTTAGCCGGTGAATTGTTGCTGCTTTTTCTTCGGCGTTTTCCTGCAAGGTTTCATGCGGTTCAGGTATTTCAATGTCAATTCCCGCTTCTTTCAGGCTAACGATAGAAAAACTTTGGGGCAACACCGATCTGATCTCGTCAACCTTATGCTGATTGTTGGTGGCAAAAATGATTTTCATTCTTTTTGATTATAAACCGAACAAAGTTTTCAAGTTATTCCACAATTTCAATTTCAGCTCTTTATTATTTTCCAAAGTTTTTAGATCCGGGCTGTATAAATAAATACGTTTATTAAACGCCTGCAGTTGAAATTGTGGAAAATTGATAGGAAGGTCAATGGATAAAGGTGTGATGCCAAATAGTAAAACATGTTTAGGTGCCAGTGGCTCAATCAGGGCTTCTACTTCTTCCTTATCAATTGAATGCAGATTCACAATAGCTACATCGGCCAGGCTTAATTTACACGCTGAAAGAATATTTGTTAAAAAAGAAAGCTCGTCATCCGGCAAAAAAGGAGCCGTATCGTTACTAACCAGCAGCACTATGTGCTTTGTATTCTTACCCAAAAATTTTACAGTTTGCTGCGTGGGCACAGGGCTTGCAGTTGTTGATTCAATCAGAACGTTTGCATACCAATTTGTCAATTGCTGATTTGTTAATTGTATTTGGTTTAAACTCATTGTGCTTTTTGTGTAAATAAATTGTCCGGGCTTTTTTGTGTTTCTTTGCGGCGCTAAATTAAATGATTATGCTTGCTACTATGGATATTGCTACTACAAAGGCTAAAGAAAGCAAACTTTCAAGCCTTAATCTCGAAAACATTCCTTTCGGAAAACACTTCAGTGATCACATGCTGGTTGCCGATTATGAAAACGGTGAGTGGAAAAACGTTGAAATTAAACCTTACCAGCCTTTGCTTTTAAGCCCGTCGTTGGCTGCATTGCACTACGGACAAGCCATTTTCGAAGGCATTAAAGCTTATAAAAATGCTGGTGGTGAAGCTTTTATTTTCCGCCCACAGGATAACTTTCACCGCTTTAATATTTCTGCCGAAAGAATGCAGATGCCTCAAGTACCTGAAGAAATTTTTATAGAAGGCATGAAGCAGTTAATTGCTTTGGACAAAGACTGGATTCCGGGCATAGCTGACCATTCTTTATATATACGTCCCTTTATGTTTTCTTCCGATGAAATGATTGGTGTTCGCCCTTCGGAAAAATATAAGTTCATGATTCTTTTAAGCCCTACAGGTCCTTACTACAGTGCTCCTATGCGCATTTATGTAGAGGAAAAATATGTAAGGGCTGTACCCGGTGGCATTGGTTATGTAAAGGCTGCCGGCAATTATGGTTCGTCTATGTACGCTACGGCCCAGGCAAAGAAAAAAGGTTACGATCAAGTGCTTTGGACCGACGCTTTAGAACATAAATACGTGCAGGAAATTGGCACTATGAACGTAATTTTTATCATAGGTGATAAAGCTATAACACCTGACCTGAGCAGCGGAACCATATTGGCTGGTGTTTCCAGAGACAGTGTTTTAACCCTTTTAAAAGAAATGGGTTTTGTAATAGAGGAAAGACCTTTAAGCATTAATGAAATTATGGAAGCTTATAAAGCCGGTACCCTGCACGAAGTATTTGGGACCGGTACTGCCGCTACTATTACCTATATTAAAGAGCTGCATTATAAAGATTATGTAATGAATTTTAATGTGGACAACTGGAAAACAGCGCCTGCCATTAAAAAATGGTTAACTGATATTCGTGAGGGCAGGAGGGAAGACAAGTATGGATGGATGGTGAAAGTGAGTTAGGTTGTTGACTGGTTGAAAAGTTGATAAGTAAGCGGATTTATACTTGTTTACCTGTCAACTTTTTCGGTTTTAACGCTTTTATGAAAGTTTTTTAGAATTCAGCTTTTCAATTTTTGGTTATTCACCTCCAGGCCTTTACCTTTGCCGTCCAAAATTTAAAGGTTCGTAATGCCTACTATTCAGCAATTAGTTCGTAAAGGAAGAGAAATCATCCGTGCAAAAAGCAAATCAAGAGCTTTAGATAGCTGTCCGCAGCGTCGTGGCGTTTGTACTCGTGTATATACCACTACACCTAAAAAACCAAACTCCGCTTTGCGTAAAGTGGCTAAGGTTCGTTTGACCAATAAAGTAGAGGTGATCGCTTACATTCCGGGTGAGGGCCACAACTTACAAGAGCACTCAATCGTATTGATCCGTGGTGGTCGTGTAAAGGATTTGCCAGGTGTACGTTATCACATTGTTCGTGGTTCTTTAGACACAGCGGGTGTAAAAGATCGTAAACAAAGTCGTTCTAAATACGGAACAAAAAGAGAAAAAGCAGGAGCGAAAGCGGCACCAGCTAAGAAAAAATAATTATTCTAAAACGGCCGCGGCACAGAGTAAAGTTTTAAAACTTGAAGACATTCTGCCACTGCGGTGACTTAAAAATTAAATTACATGCGTAAAGCACAAGCCAAAAAACTTCCGTTAGCACCAGATCCTCGTTTTAACGACAAACTGGTTACCCGTTTTGTAAACAATATTATGTGGCAAGGTAAAAAAAGCGTTGCTTTTGATATCTTTTATGATGCAGTGGATAAGGTGTCTAAACTAACAGGCGAGGATGGATACGAAATCTGGAAAAGAGCTTTATCGAACGTAACACCTGCAGTTGAAGTACGTAGCCGTCGTATTGGTGGTGCTACTTTCCAAATCCCTTCTGAAGTTCGTGCCGATAGGAAAATTTCTTTAAGCATGAAATGGTTAATTCGTTATAGCCGCGAAAGAAACGGTCGTAGCATGGCTGATAAACTGGCTAACGAAATTGTTGCTGCCAGCAAAGGTGAAGGCGCTGCTTTCAAAAAGAAAGAAGACACACATCGTATGGCTGAAGCCAACAAAGCTTTTGCACACTTTAAGGTTTAATTGACTCCTTTGTCATAAAATAAAAAACCATCCGCTGAACGGATGGTTTTTTATTTATTTACGGAATGCTGCTTACGCATTTGAATTATCCATGCCACCTGTGCCGCCCGCAATACCACTATCAAATACATCTATTGGCGTAGTCACGCTTTCAGGCGTTTGTGTACCTGTATTAATATCAGAACCCTGGTATTGAGTATTCATATTGTTCATGTCTGCATTGCTGTTGCTTCCTGCAGCATTGCTGCGTCCACCACCTGAAGCCGAACCACCTTTCCTGGCAACTTTTGTTCTTGTAGCCTTGCTTGCAGAAGCCAATCCTCTTGAAGATGAGCCGCTTCTTGATGCACCACGATTACTACTACCTGAACCTTTTGATGCAGCTTTTTTAGGAGCTGCCTTTTTAGGAGCCGCTTTTTTTGCCGTACTTTTCTTAGGAGCAGCTTTCTTAGCGGCTTTTTTCGGAGCCATCTTTTTTGTTGCAGTTTTTTTAGCGGCTGCTTTCTTTGGTGCCGACTTTTTGGCTGTTGCTTTTTTGGGAGCGGCTTTCCTCGCGGATTTTTTAGGTGCTGCTTTTTTTGCTACAGCTTTTTTAGGAGCAGCCTTTTTTGCCGTTGTTTTTTTAGGTGCTGCTTTTTTTGAACCCCCTCTACCAGAAGATGCGCCGCTTCTTGATGAACTGCTGCGACCAGATGATTTAGAGGCTGCCTTTTTTGCCGCACCCTTTGAAGAAGATCTGCCGCCAGAGCTTTTGCTCGCTGTTTTTTTAGGAGCGGCCTTCTTGGTTGATTTTGCCATTGTAAATAGGATTTAATGAGAGTTAATAAATTTTATGTTTTGAAATTACGAATGATTCAATGATTTGCAAAAATTATGAACTGCTGTTGAATAATTGACCGATGTGGTTTTGAGGGGTTGGTAGGAGTTGATTTAACAAACATTGTTTCATTTCCTGTATGAATTGCAAGCTATTTCCCTACCTTTGCACCCTCAATTTTCAGTTTGGTGAAATGTATGCATGTTAAACTGCTGAAACGTTGACGGGTAGCGAGTTGGAAGTACAAGAAGATCTCGGTAGCTATCGGGACAAGGAACGATGATATGATTTACTGAAGCCGGCTACCCAATCCTTCAGCTTCATTTAGAGGAGAAAGGGTTAAGTTAATTAGTACAATATTCAATTTTTAATACTCATGGCAGATTTAAAATTTCAACGCAACTTTGGTATCGCTGCTCACATTGATGCAGGCAAGACTACCACTACTGAGCGTATTTTGCGCTACACCGGTATGATCCATAAAATTGGTGAAGTACACGATGGAGCCGCTACCACTGACTGGATGGAGCAGGAAAAAGAAAGAGGTATTACCATTACCTCTGCTGCTGTAAGCTGCCAGTGGAACTTTCCAACAGTAAAAGGAAAAGCTGACGCCCACACCAAAAAATATTATTTCAATATCATTGATACGCCTGGCCACGTGGACTTCACTGTTGAAGTCGAACGTTCGCTGCGCGTGCTCGATGGTCTGGTCGCGCTGTTCGACTCCGTCGCCGCCGTGCAGCCCCAGTCCGAAACGGTCTGGC
>JBQCHB010000167.1:0-11117 GCA_051955075.1 Flavisolibacter sp. | reverse complement strand
ACACAATTTTGTTTGAACATGAAGAAAAAAGATGTACAGGGAAACGGACAAAATGGCGATAGCGATGTTTCCATAAATATTAATGCAGACGAAAATATAGACGGCAACCAGCACTTGAACGACCCGGTTAGTGACGAACCTGAAATCGAAAAATTAAGATCGCAGGTTGATGAACTCAATGACCGGTATTTGCGCCAAGCGGCAGAGTTTGATAATTTCAAACGCCGCAATGCCCGCGAACGGATGGAACTGATTCAAACTGCGGGTCGGGATGTAATAACTGATCTGCTAGATGTGCTTGATGACAGCGAAAGAGCCCAGAAGCAAATGGAAACCACCGATGATGTGCAGCAGATAAAAGAGGGCATTCAATTAGTATTTGGCAAGTTGCGCAACACCCTGTCGGGCAAAGGCCTTAAACCCATGGAAGCCGTTGGCAAAGAATTTAATCCTGACCTGCACGAAGCAGTAACAGAAATTGATGCCGGCGATGACATGAAAGGAAAAGTAGTAGCCGAAATTCAGAAAGGATATTATTTGAACGATAAGATCATCAGGTTTGCCAGGGTAGTGGTGGGCAGATGAGATTGCAGTTCATAGTTGATTATTGATAGTTCATGTGCTAATTGTGACCATGGATGATAGCATTAGCTTACAAAACAACTTACAAGTTTACCATCATAACACTCTTCAAAATTCGAGTGTGAATTAAACTCCCGCCTCAGGCGGAATGGAGACATTCAAATGGCTAAGAGAGATTATTACGAGATATTAAGTGTGAGCAAAACTGCCACTGCCGACGAAATCAAAAAATCATATCGCAAGGTGGCTATGCAATACCATCCCGACCGCAACCCGGGAGACAAATCGGCTGAAGAAAAGTTTAAAGAAGCAGCCGAGGCCTACGAGATTTTAAGCGACCAGGATAAAAGAGCACAATATGATCGTTATGGTCATGCAGGTGTTAGCGGCAATGGCCGCGGCGGCTATGGCGGCAATATGAACATGGATGATATTTTCAGCCAATTTGGCGACATTTTTGGCGAAGATATTTTTGGAAGCTTTTTTGGCGGCGGCGCCAGAGGTGGCGGTGGAGGTCAAAGAAGAGCGAGGGGCACAAGAGGCAGCAACCTGCGTATTAAATTAAAACTGAACTACGAAGAAATTGCCAAAGGTGTTACAAAAAGCATCAAGGTTAAAAAATATGTAGGTTGTAATGTATGTGGTGGCAGCGGTGCCAAAGATAAAGGCAGCGTACAAAACTGCCCTACCTGCGGCGGCAGCGGCCAGGTAAGAAAAGTTACCAATACTTTTTTGGGACAGATGCAAACGGTTACTACTTGTCCGACATGTAATGGTGAAGGAACGACCATTACTGCCAAGTGCAACAATTGTAAAGGTGAAGGAAGAGTATATGGTGAGGAAACGGTGACCATTGATATTCCTGCAGGTGTTCAAGAGGGCATGCAATTGAACATTAGCGGAAGAGGAAATGCAGGTGAACGCGGCGGCATGCCCGGCGACCTGATTATTTTAATTGAAGAAGAACAACACAAAGAATTACACCGCGATGGCCTCAACGTAGCTTACGATCTTCATATATCATTCACGGATGCTGTATTTGGAACCCAGGTAGAAGTGCCCACTATTGATGGCCGTGCAAAAATTAAAATTCCGGCTGGTACGCAAAGCGGCAAAGTTTTTCGTTTGAAGGGCAAAGGTTTCCCGGCTGTAAACAGTTACGAGAAAGGCGATCAATTGGTGCATGTAAACGTGTGGACGCCACAATATGTGTCTTCCGAAGAAAAATCCCTGCTGGAGAAATTGAGTAACTCATCTAACTTCAAACCAGCACCGGATAAAAATCAGAAAAGCTTTTTTGATAAAATGAGGGAGATGTTTTCGTGAGGTGGTAAGCGGTGAATGGTAAGTGGGAAGATTTCACTTCATCATCTTTTCGATAGTTGGTTTGATTGTTGTGATCGCAGTACACAACTCTCTTGATAATTAGTAAAGAATGATTGTAGCTTGGTATCCCACTTACTACTCACTATTCTCCCTTACCACTCCTCCTTATCTTTCTTTCTTCTCTTCTTTCCATAAACATTTTTAGCCTGTTGCACAATGGAAAGAAATTCTTTCTGCGAATAATTATCCATGTCAGCAGCGTTGGTAGCTATTTGCAGAATAGAATTCCACGAAGCGTCTTTTACAAACCTTGATTTGCGCAGCATAGAACCAAACATGATAACAGCACTGGCAAACTGCTGGCATTTGGGCATTTCATTAAAAGATTGGAGCTTTATTTTAGGTGTTTGATTTAACTGCTTAAACACTGTACTGTCAGAAGGTTTGTATCGCAAACTGTACGAAATCAAACTATCATCTATTTCTACGCCTATCAAATTACTTACAGGTACCACCGGCACAATTTCAAAAGCGATCATTGCTGAATAAGCTGAACCAATTTCCCCGCCTTCAATAGTGGCGCTGGTATCTTTAATGGCACCTACTTTATTATCAAAGCCAATAAGGCGGTATTCCTTTACATAAGCCGGGTTGAATTTCACATTCAAATAGGCATCATCTGCAACCGTGTAAAGTGTTTGCGTAAATTCTTTCAGCAACACTTTTTCCGCTTCCGCATAACTGTCTAAATAAGCAAAATTGCCATTGCCTTTTTTTGCCAGTGTTTGAATCTTCGAATCTTTATAATTGCCCATTCCAATACCTAAACAAGTAAGGTAGATGCCCTGCTCTTTTTGCCGCAAGATCATTTCTTCAAGGTCTTCATCTTTTTTTAACCCTACGTTGAAATCACCATCTGTTGCTAAAATGATGCGGTTGTTGCCGCCTTTTATGAAATGGTTTTTGGCTACGCTGTAAGCCAGTTTTATACCCGACTCACCGGGAGTAGAACCGCCTGCCTGCAGGCTGTCGATCACTTTAAATATCGTGTCCTTTTCTGCGCCGCCTGTTGTGGGCAGCGCAATACCGACCGTTCCACCATACACAACAATTGAAACCGAATCAACCGGCCGCAGGTTGTTGACAAGCGATTTGAAACCACTTTTTAATAGAGGCAAACGGTTAGGCATATCCATAGAGCCCGACACGTCAATTAAAAAAACCAGGTGGCTTGGCGGCAAACTGTCAAACGAAAGTTTTTTGGAAACAATTTGTGCAAATAACAATTCATTATTCTTGTTCCACGGACATTGTGTAAGCTTCGTTTTTATTTCAAAATTTTAACCGTCTTCCGGTTCAGTATAATTAAAATTGAAATAGTTCAGCATTTCTTCCATACGCACCGCATCCGGAGGTACCAGCATGTTCAGATTTAAAAACCTGCGGATATTACTGTACGATGCCCTGTCAACATTCAGGGTTAAACCCGTTGTAGAATAATTAGAAGCATTGATAAAACCGTTTTCAATAATACTGGCATAGGTTTCATCGCCTGCAAACCATTCCTGCTGGGTTTCTCTTTTCAAATTCTGTGTAAATGACGCAAGCTTATATCCTGACGAGCTTTTTGTAGTAAGCGACTTTTTCAATACCACATCTATAAAGTCATCTGCTTTAACAGCCACTTTTTGTTTTTGATAGTTATCGTAAGAAAAACTAAGTGTATCAATTTTATTGTTGGTAAGAATACCGAAGCCACCTTCTGAACCTGAATAATACACATAGCCCGTGCTATGCAAATAGATAGTCACGTTTTGCAACGCATGTCCTGCTTCGTCTTTCACCTGGCCCTTAATGTAATACTGTTGTGCCGCGACGAGCAAAGGACAAAAAAGCACACAAACGATATGTATCAAATACTTCAAGCTCCGGCGAAAAATACAAAAACTAAGGCTATTACACGAATTATGAAGAATTAGATGAATTTGTTCTTTAAATGCAAGTGTACTCTTGTACAAAACGCATTGACCTCTTTTGTTCAACAGCTATTGCAATTAAAAAGCAGAATATTTAATTTAACAGTGCGTACCTAAACAAAGTCCATGATCCTAAATCCAAACCACTATGAAAAATCAATCCGGCGCATTATTGTACTTCAGCGGCTATCCACTTAGTATGGTTGACTCACACCTTCAAAAAACCAAAAAGGGAAAAGCCAATCTTTCCTTTATCAAGCCAAATATCGGGACAGTCAAAAAGAAAAATGATTTAGCCAGCAATCCAAAGAATTGGGATGAAAGCTGGTTTGCCAATTATGAATGAAGTACTACATTACTTGCGGCTGATCGCTTATTTCTGCACTTGTGGTAACCGCTTCCTGGTGTACTGCATGATGCCTTCTTAAAAATCTTTTTTGAAACAGCAGCAGAGTGATAACGCCAACGGAAATAGAAGCATCTGCAATATTAAAAATGGGGCTGAAGAAAGTAAATTCATTTCCGCCAATAAAAGGGATCCAATTGGGAAAGTGAGCATTTTCAAGAAAAGGGAAATAAAGCATGTCCACTACTTTGCCGTGTAAAAAACTTCCATAACCATGAGGCGGGAATATTTGTGCAATATGCGAGTATGTGCTTTCTTCAAAGATCAATCCGTAAAACAAACTGTCAATTAAATTACCCAGTGCACCGGCATAAATTAAAGCGGCACAAATAATAAACCCTCTTGAATATTTTTGTTTTACAATGCGGGCCAAATACCAGCTACCAAAAATAACTGCCGCCAGCCGGAATAAGGTTAGTAACATCTTTCCCCACTCGCCACCCAATTTCCACCCCCAAGCCATGCCTTCGTTTTCGATGAAATATAATTGAGCCCAATGGAAGCCAAATATATTTGTCACAGGACCCAACGGATAATTTGTTTTGATCCAAATCTTCAAAGCCTGGTCAACGATAATAACGAGTGCAATAATGAATATGGCGGAACGCAGCTTCACAGTAAGAATTTTAAAGTGGACAAAGATAGGGATAAGCCCACCTAAATCCTCCCGGTAGCAGGATCTGGCTAAGCACAGCCCTCGCTTGTTTAACCATTCTTTATAGAAAACAAAAAAATTTCAACTTTTAAGATGGGTCGAAAACTTTAATTATGGTTAAATAAGCAACGGTTGTGCACCAATCTCCTTCCCCACCAAAAATCCCGATAGCTGTCGAGATGGGCTTCACTCATGAAAATAAATTCTCTTCACCCTTTGAGAAACCGTTGTCATCAACTCGTAAGGAATGGTGTTGATCCAACCGGCTACCTGCTGCACCGGTATTTGAGCACCGAATAATATTACTTCATCTCCTTCTTTTACATTGCTGATATCAGTTACATCAAGCATGGTCATATCCATACAAACAGTGCCGATAACCGGCGCCAGTTTTCCGTTCACCCACATCTTTCCCGCACCATTGCTAAATTGCCTTGAATAACCATCGGCATAACCAATGCGAACCGTAGCAATAACAGAATCCCTGTTAACAACGCCCCGCCTGTTATAACTTACCGACTCTCCTTTTTTCAAATGTTTTAATTGTGCAATGGTTGACCGCAAAGTGGCTACCGGTTGCAGATCCAGTTCGTTTAAATTATCACTTTCAATTCCGTATAAACCGATGCCCAGCCGCACCATGTCCATTTGTAATTGCGGATGCCGCACAATAGCTGCTGTGTTGGAAATATGTTTTAAAAAAGGATAAGCAATGTGTTGGGTAAGAATGTTGACAGCCTCGTCGAGCTTATGCTTTTGCTGCAACGTAAAAGCGTCTTGTGTAGCATCTTCGCTGGCGGCCAGGTGACTGAAAACAGATTGAATAGTAAGCAATGTGTTATTTGCAATATGCTGTGCGAGTTGTTCCACTTCTGTAATGGCAAAGCCGAGGCGGTTCATGCCGGTTTCGATTTCAATATGAACAGGATAGTTTGAGAGGCCTTGTTCCTTTAAATAATTTTCGAAGCGGTGTAATAATTCGAAGGAGTAGATAACAGGCTGCAGGCTGTAATCGACAATAGCCTGGAAGGAACTGTCTTCTGCATTCATCACCATAACCGGCAGGTTAATGCCGGCTTTGATCAGCTCCACACCTTCATCGGCATAGGCTACGCCTAAATAATTGACATTATGGTATTGCAATACGCTGGCTATTTCTGCCCCGCCGCTGCCATAGGCAAAAGCCTTTACCATGGCCATTACTTTAACACCATGCTGCAATAATTTTTGATACTCCTTTAAATTGTGAATGAGTGCATTCAGGTTAATTTCCAAAACCGTTTGGTGCTGTTTTTTTTCAAACAACTTTGCAATGCGTTCGAAGCTGTATTTGCGGGCACCCTTAATTAAAATAATCTCGTTGAAAAAAGAAGACGTTTTAAAATCCAGTACCAGATCATCGGTGGAAGGATACGATTGAATTTCGATTGTATGGAGCCACTTTGAGATCTCTGTTCCTATTTCATTGCCCACAGTAATTAGCTTTTCGATCCTGTACGTTTTCAACAAGCCGGCAATTTCTGCATACAGTTCTCCGGTTGATCTGCCGGTTTCAAAAAAGTCTGATAGAATTGCTGTCCGCTTCAGTCCCGAGCTTTGCTGCTGCAAAAAATCCAACGCAATTTTTAAAGAAGTAGTATCGGCGCTGTAACTGTCGTTCACAATTAAGCAATCATTAATGCCATGCTGCAACTGCAGGCGCATGTCTACCGGGTGCAGTTTTAAAAAACGTTCTTTAATGGCTTCATTACTTACCTGCAGGTGTAGCAATACGCACCAGCAGTTAATGGCATTTTGAATAGATGCATCATCCGTAAAAGGAACGATGATCACTTGTTCTGCACCCTGGTATTTTGCTTTGATGATAGCATGTTCTTTTCCTTTTGTCGTGGAAACGATTTGCAGATCGGCACCGGGCAGCTGGCTCCAACAAAAAACTTTTCTATTAAAGGATATTTTATCTGTCCATTGCTTTTCGCCAATCAATACATCAGCATTGGCAAACAGCTTCGCTTTTTCTTCCAGTTTCTGTTTTTCAGAGGTAAAGCCTGCGTCGTGTGCTTCGCCAATATTGGTAAGCAGGCCAATAGTAGGCCGAATGATCTCTTCCAATCTATCCATCTCGCCTGTTGTAGAAATGCCCGCTTCAAAAATGCCCAGTTCGTGTTGGGCACTCATTTGCCACACACTCAAAGGCACACCGATTTGCGAGTTAAAACTTTTAGGGCTGCGGACAATTGTAAAACTATCCTGCAACAGTTGGAACAGCCATTCTTTGACAATGGTTTTCCCGTTGCTGCCCGTAATGCCAATAACCGGTAAATGAAAATGGCTCCTGTGAAAAGCAGCCAGGCTTTGCAAAGCCAGCAGCGTATCGTTTACTGCAATGATGTTGGCATGCTGTAAATTTTGCGTATTGCTATTTTCACTGATAATAAAATTGCGAACGCCTTTTTTGTAAGCATCCAATAGAAAGCGGTGACCGTTGTTGTGTTCCGTTATTAATGCAAAGAATAAAGAAGACAATGGCTGTTGTATGCGCCTGCTGTCATACACCAAATGTTCAATAGCCTCATCCGATTGATGAGCAATGAATTTTCCGCCAACAACCTCACAAATAGTTTGAATTGAATACACGGCAATGAATTTAATCTTTGTCTTCGTCGTTAGCAACCTGGATGGAATAAATAATAGAGCCCACCAAACACACAACAATAACGATCAGCGAAATGTAAACCGGCACCATGATATGTATGATCTCCGCCAGCATCTTAAGCCCGATAAAGATCAGCACAATGGCAATGCCCTGTTGCAGGTAATCAAACTTGTTCACAGCCCCTTTCAGCAAAAAGAATAATGAACGCAGGCCCAGCACAGCAAAAATATTACTGGTGTAGATCACTAGTTTGTCCTGCGAAATAGCAAATACGGCGGGAATACTGTCGAGAGCAAAAACAATATCCGTTGTAGCCAGCAACACCACTACCACAAACAGGTTGGTATAAAAGCGTTTACCGTCTTTTTTTATACTAAGCTTGCCGCTTATGTCTTCGTGTATGATCGGGAAAAAGCGGTTTAAAAATTTATATACAGGGTTGGTGGCCGGATCAAATTCATCTTCTTTTTTAACCGTAAAAATTTTGATACCCGTGTACACCAAAAAAACACCGAAGATGTACAATATCCAGTAAAACCTTTCCACCAGCGCCACACCTACGGTAATAAAAATGATGCGGAATACAATGGCCATTAAAATACCAATGAGCAGCGCCCTGGCCACATGATCGGAACGAATATTAAAGAAGGTAAAAATGAGAATGAAAACAAAAATATTATCAATACTCAGGCTCCATTCCATCAGGTAAGCGCTGATGTATTCAATAGCCGTGTGGTGTCCTTCGTAATACCACAAAAAGCCGAAGAAGGCAAAAGCCAGCACTACCCAAAAAATGGTTTGATAAATAGCTTTTTTGATGGTCGTCTCTCCCGACTTCTTACTTAATAATCCCAAATCAAATGCAATAGCCAGCAGCAACACAATTCCAAAAACCAAATACGTTACCTGATCTGTCGTCATAATTCCCTGCCATTTTATAGCCGGCAAAGATACTGAACTATGCCTGTAGGCTTGTTATGCAGCAAACCTTTGCCTGCGCATTTGCTGGTACAATAAACCGAAGAGAACAATAAGAATGATGGGCAGCGCAATGTTAATCAACTGCCATTTTGTTTTTTCGTCCACTGCTTTTTTGGGATCAAGCAAGCGCAGCGTAAACTCTTTGGAACGTGTTTGCAAAATGTCGGATGGGTTGACGAGATAATCCATACAGTTGATGAAAAAATCTTTGTTGGCATACGTGTATCGTGTAAACGCATTCATGCCCATAGGCAAAGGCCCAAGTGTAGAACTGTACTGATTCATGGCAATGTCGCCATCAGCCACCACGATCATTTTATTGGCCGCATCACTATTACGCAAGGTTGTGTAATTCATGGCCGCCATAGAATCCTGCATCGCTTTGGAAATTCTGTTGGCATACAAAGAATGAAAAGAACCTTCCAGCAACACCCCTACCGGAACATTTTTCCTTTGAAATTCTTTTACATCAGGTGCGATCTGCAAAAATGTAAAATCAACTTTAGCAGGGGCTTCCAACACCCTTGCATTGGAAGACGATTGTAGTAAAAAAGTTTTTTTAATGCCGTTCGCTTCTACCGTATCAATAGTCGTAGGAAACATGGCCCGCACCGGGTCAAGGTTTTTAGTGATGGGGTGATCGCTGCCATTTAATAAGGGAAAGAATGGCCAGTCAACCAGGCGCTGTTGTTGCGAACCATTGCTGCTTACCTGCGGCAGCTTATCGCACTGCATATCCTGTAAAAGGTTTTGGTTGATTCGAACGCCATAAGTAAATAATAAATCTTCAAGATTCAGGCCCCTGTCAAAAGCAATAAAGCCCTGCGATTTGTATAAGCTGTCAAACTCGGCGTACATGTTGTCCACCATCCAGAATATTTTACCGCCGTGCATAACGTATTGATCGATCTTTATTTTATCGACATCGCTAAAGCTTTGTGTGGGCTTGGCTATGACTAAAGCGTCGTATTGCGGAATAACCGGCGACTGTTTAATATTTACCGTGTCGAAAGCATAGTCTTTTATTAGTGTTCGCACCATGTCGTCTACATTAAATCCCCAGCCTTCGCCGTGGCCCAAAGCATAACCTACTGTTGGTTTTCTAGTGCTGGTAATTTTTTGTATACCGCTGGCAAATTTGTATTCCATGGAGGCTTCTACGTTATTATACAAAGCAGCTAATTGTTCGGGCTGTGTACCAAAGGACCGTTCGCCTTTTAAAAGATTCACACCGACTGTTGTATCCCGGTAATGAATAACGGCGCCGGGCAAAACAAGTTTCTGTGTTTGCTCATCTCCTGCTTTAGCCGGTGCCTGCAATGTAAGCGCTGGTATGTCGTAGAAATAATGCACCGAATCTATCAGCCTTTGCATAACGGAATCACTAAGTCCTTTCAACGGATCGGTGAAAACGTATTGAACCTTGCCATGACTGTATTCTTTACATTCCTGCAAAAACTCTTCAACACTATTGGTTAATTTTCTGAAGCCTGCAGGAAACTCGCCTTTCAAAAAAACTTCTACCCGAACGGGTTCGTTCAGGTTTGACAACAGGTCTTTTGTAGGCTTGCTCAACGAATATCTTTTCTCCTGCGTCAGATCAAAACGCTGGTGAACAACCGACGCCAGATAGTTTATTACAACCAGTCCCACCACCAATCCAATCCACCAAAATGTATTGCTTCTCTTCGCCATTTATCGTTTTTGTAAATTTTGTTTGGTGACCAGTAAAAAGAAAATAACAAGGCTTAAAAAATAAACGAGGTCTCTTGTATCAATCACGCCACGGTTCATGCTTTGATAGTGAAAGTTGATACCGAGCATTTCAATGTAATAGTCCAGCCCGTTGCTAAAAGCAGCCAGCTGGCTGATGGCCGAAAAACCAAAGTATAGTAACACGCAGGCAATTAAGCTGATGATGAAAGCCACCACCGCATTGGTCGTAAAGCTGCTGACGCAAATGCCAATAGCAGTAAAAACAGCCGTTAACAACAGCAGGCCCAGGTAAGACCCTGCTGCCGCACCCGCATCGATGCCTGTGGTAGAAGCAAGATGGTTAATAGTAAAATAGTAAACAAGTGTTGGCATCAAAGCAATGACCGCTACAATATAGCTTCCGAAAAATTTACCGGCCACCACCTGCCACTTACTCAGCGGCTGCGTTCCCAGGATCTCGAAGGTGCCGCTTTTAAATTCATCTGAAAAGCTGCGCATGGTAATGGCCGAAACCAGGAACAAAACAACCCACGGTGCAAAAGAAAAAAAATCATCCAGCGTAGCATAACCGTTTTCTAAAATGTTGTTTCTGAAAACAAACAACACCAGTCCGTTCACTAAAAGAAAAACAATGATGGCGATATAACCGGTAAGGCTGCTAAAAAATTGCCGGAGTTCTTTTTTACAAATGGGCCACATGAAGAAACGTAAAATGTAAGTTTAGGCTGGAAAATAATTGAAAGGATTTAAACAGGCTGTTTTATTTCCCCAAACCCACTAAAGGGGAGTTTGCCACCTCAGCCCTGGCTTGTTCAGTCG
>JBQCHB010000166.1:0-14350 GCA_051955075.1 Flavisolibacter sp. | reverse complement strand
CACAGCGTACACGGAGATCGCAGCGGTTTGTAGTAAAATGAAAGTGGTTTGTGCGGACGCTGACGGTGGCAGAAAAAATACTTTTCGCCTTTATGCAAAACAGTTTAATCAACTGAGTTACTTGCCAGTCAATTCATAATTGATCGATAATTGGAACAGCCTATGTGCACCAAGTTTTCCTTTACCAGTTTGATTGCCATATTGGTCCGCATAAGTCACATCAACTAGACCCTTAAAGCCGTAGTTGTAACGAAGCTCTGTTGAAAGTTTTTTTGTTACTTGATAGGTTATCCCAAAGTCAAGGGATAAATCAACTTTATTAAAATATTCCGGATGGTTCGCGGTACTGTCAGCAAAGCGATATTTAGCATTTAATAAATATCCAACTTCAGGCCCGACCTTTATAGCAGCTTTCTCTGTAGGTTTGAAACCAAATAAAAAAGGAATTGTAACATAGCTAAAAGCCAAAGTCCCTTTGCTATGCACTCCGATCAAAGGAAATCTATAGCCTTTTACGGTATAAAGTAACTCTGGGTGCAGAAAAAATCTTTTTACAATTTTGATGTCCGAATATGCACCGAGATGTGGCGCAACAATGTATTTGTTTTCAGTTACGAAGCCGTTTGTGGTAGCTAAGTTCAAGCCCGCCTTTATGCCAAAACTTGTTTGCCCAAATACTAATGACGTTACAAAAACAGTTAGTGTTGATAAAAATATTCTTTTCATTTAATAGGGTTTAAACGGTTGTGTTTTTCTTACGCGGCGGGTTTCCCGCTTCGGTATCTGCAAATTTAAAAACTTTATTGGGGGAAATCTGTAGGGAAAAGCTTTTGTGAAGGAGTGGCATTTGCAAAGATGCAGCTTCACACATTCTTTGCAGTTCAATAATGGTCTATTGTTCTACCAGGTTTTCAGCCCACATTTTTGCAAACGCTCTGTTAGTGAAATTAGTTTTGCTTATTAGGTACAACTCTTGTTGAGTGGAGCAGTTTTATCTTCCACCTTCCGTCTTCTTTTTTTAATACTGCACTTTCCAGCCAATTGACTGTTTGTTGTTTTTCATTTAGCGAAAAATCGGCAGTATTATGGTAACTCACCCAGGCAATATTTTCGTTTTGCTCGGTCTTGATAAATTGAAACTTATTGACACGCTTTATACCAGAATTTTTACGGGCACTTATTTTGTTAACAAGTGTATCCATATTCCAGGGATGTCCATCTTCAAGGAGAATGAAATCTTCGGTTGCATAGGCTTTTAATTTATCAGCATCAATCTCTGATATGCCGTCGAAGAACCTGGAAATAGACGCTTCAATACTATCCTTTTCTTTTTGACAAAATGACTTGCTGGTAAAAGATAAAGAAACCAGCATCAGTAAAAGAATCCTTTTCATATTGTGTGTTTTGGTTGTTCTAATTGCCGGTAACGTTCAGGTATTTTCTGAAGGCAGGGATTTGGTAGTCCTGATGTTGAAAATGTTTTTCTGTTTACAATTTACTTGTCAGCCCAATAATGCAACCAAGCGACGTTCCTTGCTTTGGCTCGTCTATTAATGCTGCTTCTAACTTTAGTAAGTCATTTTTAAGTGAGGGATACTTCTTCAATAACGGTTTGACAGCCGTTTTGAAGCGCTTAGTGATGCGAACCGTTACACTCACTTGAGAAAATCTTGGAGTGTCTGTAATTTTCTTCTGCTTTTGCTGGCTCTCCTCACTTCTTGCAATCCCTCTTTAACACCATTAAAAACCGATAGCTTATTTTGAAGTTTTTGGTAGTTGGTGTTCAGGTCTTCCCAAACTTTGACCGGTACAAGAACAGAGGTTTTTTCTCCGCTTTCATCCACAATATATTTTAGCGCTGTAGGCATTTTCTGTCTTTTTACAAATTTAGGAAATGACCCCCAAAGCATTTCGCCTAACGTTTAAGGCTGGGCGATGGGCTGGCATTCAATGAACGTCTCGCCCGAACGTTAGCCGATTGAAAAACTATAGCCGAAGGTAAATACAAAAATCCGATATTTGTTCGTCTGCTGAAGCTGTTGCTGATAGCGAACTACAGCTGATTGTCATTCCTTCAGCCAGCCTATTGCTAAACCTAATGTAAGCTGCTGTGGCGATTATCAAGGATTGTTGTGTTTCATAATGGAGTCAACTGTCGATCGTTCTTTTGTCCGCCAATCTTTGCCATTTACTTTTTCTAAATAATCTTCCATAACAGAGTTGTAAATATCAATGCCGTGTGTCACGGTACAACCAAGATAAACTGATTTGTAGCCAAATTGATTTTCAGCTCTTTTTTCTGCGTCTTGCTTTTTCTCCCAATCAACATTGGGTTCTGGTAAAATAAGTCCTGTTTCAAGTATCTGTACTTTTCCGTTTTTTATGTCCCTTTTTGCAGTGAAATAATTATACTCTTCGTCCAATCCGTAGTAGCTTGTTGCTGTTTTTAAAATGTCTGCACATGAAAAGAGAAGGAAGGCTATCGGAATAGTGAACAAAATTCTTTTCTTGTAAGCTCGTTTACGGAAGAAAAATAAGCCGAGTAAAAGTCCGACCGAAATAATTATTGAAAGAATTAATAAAATCCTTGTCATCTCAATATAATTCCACAAAATATTTGTGTCTTGTCCAAAAGATGTTATGTCAAGATAGAAAGCAAAGATAAAAGATACAATTGCTGTTATTGTCAATATGGTTTGCAAACGATTTGTCATAAGGTTAGTTGTCGTGCCATAGCAGCTTACACTTGTATTTGCGTACTATCCGTACATTTAAAAACATGAAAGATAATCCTTTCACTGTATGGCGGCAAGTTGTAACCTACGCCTGTACAAGAACATGCGAAAAAGGTTGCCATGTACTATAAACTCATCCTTTTCATTTTGTCACCCATTTATTATTATGTTGTTAAATTATATGAGTGACTTTAGCATCAATACAGGGTGGAGTAATTTGCTGCCATGCCATTGCACCATGCATATATGGAACCCTTACCAGTAGAACAAATAGAAGATACAACACCGCCGGTTGAACCTGCTCCTGGCAAGGAACGGTATGGCATAGGGCCGGGCCAATTTCTTTTCTGTTTTATACTGGGCTGGCTGGCAACGGTGGTCATATGCCTGTTTGTTAGATCAATGATGTAATGCTGCGGTTTGCCGGGTTTGAAAGACCAATTATGCAGGCTGGCGCCAAATTGCCCAATAATGAACAGAACGTACAAGAGTGCGACGCAAGAAATGTTTAATAGTAGTTCAAAAACCTCACTAAAAAAATTGCCTTAATCTCTCCTTTGTTAGAACCTGGCATAAAAACCCTTTTTATTTTACACCGGCCATTTGCCTGCGCCACAATAATTTTGCTGCACAAATAAAATGATTATGCGTGTTGCCATTAATGGAATGGGAAGAATTGGCCGGCTGTTGTTTCGAAAATTACTTGATCATCCCGAAATTGAAGTTGTTGCGGTAAATGATATCATGGATAAGGAAAACCTGGTGTACCTGCTGAAGCATGACTCGGTGTATGGCAGTCTTCCCTGGCCTGTAAGTCTAAACGAAAAGCTTGTTGTCAATGGAAAGGAAATAGCAATTTTTAATGAGCCGCATCCGCAAAACCTTCCCTGGAAAAATTTGCATATTGATGTGGTACTGGAATGTTCGGGCAGGTTTACTACAAAGCAGCTTGCAGCGCAACATTTGGAAGCAGGCGCTAAAAAAGTATTGCTTTCCACTACCGGTTCTGAAGATGTTCCTTTACTTATTTATGGTTTCAACCAACATGTATTAACTGCGGAAATGGATGTGATCTCTCCGGGTGGCTGCATGACCAATTGCTCCACGCACCTTATTTACTTGTTGAATGCCGTTGGCATTGAATCGTTGCAGTTGAATGTCATTCATTCTTACACCTCAAGGCAGGAACTGGTGGACGCACCGCATAAAGATTTTCGCCGCGGAAGGGCAGCAGCAGAATCTATCATTCCCGTACCTGTTGACCTGGCACAATCGCTGGAGCGTTTGTTTCCTTTACTGGAAAATAAAATGGCTACAATGACCACGAGGGTGCCGGTAGCCAATGGTGCGCTGGGCGATTTTACTTTCCAGTTAAAAGAAGCCGTTTCTAAAAACCAGGTGAATGAAATTATCAGCAAAGCGGCTATGCACGAGTACAAGGGCATAGTGGAATATACCGAAGAACCGCTGGTGTCGCTGGATGTGAAAGGCAACACACATTCGGCGGTGGTTGATGGCGGGCTTACCTCCGTAGTGGGCCACCAGGTAAAGCTGTTTGCTTTTTTTGATAATGAATATGGCTACACCAGCCGCATGATAGACTGGCTTATTTACTGGAAAAAATTTATAACCGATAACTGATGCAAAAGAATTGTTCCAAATGCGGCGTGGCGTTCGGCTGCCAGAATGAAACAAGCGGTTGTTGGTGCGAAGACATTCATTTGTCTGAACAAATGCTTGCCGAACTGAAAGCGGCTTACGATAATTGTTTGTGCCCGGTATGTTTAAAAAGCTTTGAGGCAAGCCACGATGTTAAGAGCGGGAAGGCTTCTGCATAAGAAATTGTGATGCCTTTATTTTATACTGTTTGCCCCGCGCCGGACAAAAACTCTTTGGCGATGTGCAATCGGATTCGAATGCAACCATCAATTAAATACGTTTATTTAAACCCATGCAGATGAAGAAATACATGTTACTATTTGCAATTGCTTTCTCGTATTTTGCCCAGGCGCAACAAGGGCAACCACGTCCCAACATCATTGTTTTTTTGGTAGATGATATGGGTTGGGTAGATACATCGGTTCCCTTTGGTGATAGTGTATATCCGTTAAACAAACGCTATCATACACCCAACATGGAGCGGCTGGCAAAGCAAGGAATGAAGTTTACCAATGCTTATGCCACTCCGGTTTGTACACCGTCACGTACCAGTATGTTGTCAGGCATGAACGCAGCGCATCATGAAATTACCAATTGGACATCGCCGAAAAAAAACAGGAACACGGATAATGCAGATGAACAGTTTGCTCCGGCAAATTGGAAAATAAATGGATTGAGTTCTGTGCCCGGTATTGAATCAACAACCTGGGTTACGCCATTTCCGCAATTACTAAAAGATGCGGGGTACTTCACCATTCACGTAGGCAAGGCACATTGGGCTTCTGCCGGAACGCCTGGCGCCAATCCCTACAACATGGGGTTTATCGTAAACATCTCAGGGCATGCAGCGGGTCATCCGCAGAGCTATTCAGGAATGGAAAACTATGGCAATAATCCCGGTAAAGCCAGTGCGCAGGCGGTTCCTGATCTGGAAGAATATTTCGGGACAGATACATTTTTAACTGAGGCCTTAACCATTGAAGCGCTTAAATCATTAGAAGCACCTATCAAAAACAAGCAGCCTTTTTATCTGAACATGGCGCATTATGCTGTGCATGATCCCATTATGGCCGATAAACGTTTCTTTCAACAATATATTGATGCCGGAGTGGACACCATTGAAGCGAAATATGCTTCGATGATTGAAGGCATGGATAAAAGTTTGGGAGACATCATGGATTTTTTAAGGCAAAAGAATATTGATAAAAACACCGTCATTATTTTCATGAGCGACAATGGTGGATTGAGTATGGTGCCGCCAAGAGGAGGCAAAGAAAATACGCAGAACCTTCCGTTAAAAGCCGGAAAGGGTTCAGTGTATGAAGGTGGCATTCGCGAACCAATGATCGTGAAATGGCCCGGCGTAGTCAGGCCTTCTTCTGTAAACAAACACCCGTTGATCATTGAAGATTTCTTTCCGACTATTTTAGAAATGGCGGGGCTTAAAAATTATAAAACCATTCAACAGGTAGATGGAAAAAGTTTTGTGCCTTTACTGAAAAATCCGGTATTGAAAGACGAACAACGGATTTTAATATGGCACTTCCCCAACAAATGGCAGCCGAAAGATAATTTGGGTATCAATTACAAATCGGCTATCAGGCAAGGCAACTGGAAACTCGTTTACAATATGCGTGATGGCAGTAAAGAATTATACGATCTGCAATCCGATATAGGTGAAACCGTCAACCTTGCTACACAATATCCTCAAAAAGTAAAAGCTTTAGCTTCTTTGCTTTCGCAGCAACTGCGCAGATGGAAAGCGCCAATGCCGATACTGAAAAGCACAAATAAAACTGTGGCCATGCCTGACGAAGTTTATGGCAGGAATTAAATACAAGTTGGAGCAAACGATTGCACAGCCAGTAAAGCTGTAAACGGCGTATTATTAAGGAATGAACGTCTTACATAGACATATAAATGTATTTTCACAGACCCGGCTCCTGCAGAACAAACAGGAGTTTTAATAAAGCTTTTGATAATTCTTTTGATAAGTACAACCATGAACATATTTAAACAGATTTTAGCAGGTATATTTTTATTGGCAACGGCTAATGCCCATGCCCAAAAGCATCCCAACATTCTTATCATCGTATCCGACGATCATGCTTACCAGTCTATCAGCGCTTATGGCAGTAAGCTAATGCAAACACCGGGCATTGACCGCATTGCAAACGAAGGTGTGTTGTTTAAAAAAGCTTACGTTACCAATTCTATTTGTGGCCCCAGCCGTGCGGTGATCTTAACCGGTAAATACAGCCACAAAAATGGTTTTAAGGATAATGAGCACTCCAGTTTTGACGGCTCTCAAAACAGCTTTATTAAAGAGCTGACAAAGAGTGGCTATCAAACTGCATGGATTGGCAAGTGGCATTTGGAAACCAGGCCACAAGGATTTAGCTATTGGCAAATTCTTCCGGGCCAGGGCAGCTATTACAATCCCGATTTCCTGCTGATGGATAGCAGCAAAAAAAGAATAGAAGGTTATGCTACCAATATTATTGAAGACGTTGCAGAAGATTGGTTGAATCAAAGAGATAGCACTAAACCATTTTGTCTCGTCATCGGCCATAAGGCCACGCACCGCACCTGGATACCGGACACAGTGGACATGGGAAAGTTTGATGACATCACATTCCCTTTACCACACAATTTTTACGATGATTATGCGGGAAGACAGGCAGCAGCCGTTCAGGACATGACCATAGCCAAAACCATGATACTTGGTTACGATCTGAAAATGTTTGACGGCGAAGAAGCAGAAAATAAAGAAGGAAGCATCAAGCGGATGAACGCAGCGCAAAGAGCAAAATTTGACGCATATTACAAACCCATTGCAGCAGACTTTAAGTCAAAGCATCTTTCGGGCAATGCACTCACCGAATGGAAATACCAACGCTACATGCGGGATTATTTAAGCACCGCTGCTTCCCTGGATAGAAACATCGGAAGGGCACTTGACTATTTAGACAAGCACAACCTAACCAATAACACAGTGGTTATTTATTTGTCAGACCAGGGTTTTTACATGGGTGAACATGGATGGTTTGATAAGCGGTGGATCTATGAAGAATCCTTCCGCACACCTATGGTGATGCGTTATCCGGGTGTAGTGAAGCCGGGAACGGTGAACAAAGACTTTGTGATGAATCTGGATATTGCACCAACAGTTTTACAGGCAGCAGGTGTGCCTGTCCCAGCCGATATGCAGGGCAAGTCTTTTCTGCCTTTGCTTACGGGTAAAAAAGCAAAGGGCAGAGACGCTATGTACTATCACTATTACGAAAACGGGGAACATTCTGTATCACCGCATTTTGGCATCAGCACCAAACGTTACAAGCTCATTCGCTTTTATACAAGAGTCAACAGCTGGGAGCTGTACGACCTGAAAAAAGATAAAAACGAAATGCACAATGTATATGGTCAAAAAGGCTATGAAAAAATTACGGCACAATTGAGAAAACAGCTCAATCAATTGATCGATCAATACGAAGATGATGATGCAAAGAAAATTTTGAAGCAGGAAACGGGCAGTGAAAAAAGCTTTTAATAAAGCAACACTAACGGCTTTAATGCCTGCATTACAGATGCAATAATCAGGATAAAACAATTATACGAATATCTAAAGTTGAACTACACCAATACAAGCCATGAAAAAAATGTTTTTTATCGCTGCTTTCTTTGCAGCACACACTTCCTATGCACAAACCAACTTGTCTATTATTCCCCTGCCTAAAACAATTGTAGAGAATAAAGGGGATTTTCAATTGAACAACCAGGTGTACCTGTATAGCGGGCCGCAGTTGCAGTCGCTTACAGGTTTAGCTATCAGCGGTATTAAAGATGTAAGTGGTGTAACTATTAAAGCAAGATCAGTCCTATCAAAACAAAAAGGCGCCAAAGCCATTCACTTGCAGCTGGATAATTCAGTAAATACAAACGATGAAGGTTATGTACTGGATGTTACGCCTTCGGCGATCACTATCAGGGCTAAAAAAGAGAATGGCCTGTTTTACGGCGTGCAAACTTTGCTGCAATTAATTTCTGTGGAGGGCAAGAAAAACATCCCGGCGGTGCATATTGAAGATGAGCCGCGGTTTACCTGGCGGGGGATGATGTTCGATAATTGCCGCCACATGTTTTCTGTTGATTTTATTAAACGTTTTATTGACCAACTGGCTTATCACAAACTCAATAGATTTCACTGGCATTTAACCGAAGACCAGGGCTGGCGCATTGAAATAAAAAAATATCCACGCCTGCAGCAAATAGCTGCGTACCGCAATGGAACACAGGTTGGTTACGACAGGAAGAAAACAGACAGCGTTCGCTATGGAGGTTTTTACACGCAGCAACAAATTAAGGAAGTGGTAGCGTATGCTGCTGCACGATATATAGAAGTAATTCCTGAAATAGAAATGCCTGGCCATTCCGTAGCAGCAATTACGGCGTATCCCTGGCTGGCCTGCAACCCTCTAAGTTTCGAAACAGGTAAGCCGCACGAAGTACGCCAGGTGTGGGGTGTTTCAAGAGACATTTATTGTGCAGGCAATGATAGTGTATTTACTTTTTTACAAAATGTGCTGACAGAGGTGATGCAGTTGTTTCCATCCAAATACATTCATATCGGGGGCGATGAAGCGCCGCATGATTCGTGGAAAAAATGTCCCAAGTGCCAAAAACGAATACAGGAAGAAGGACTGAAAGATGAAGCAGAACTGCAAAGCTGGTTCATTCGCAAAATGGAGAAGTTTATTAATGCACACGGGAAAAAATTAATAGGGTGGGAGGAGATCATGCATGGAGGATTAACGCCTAATGCCACCGTTCATTCGTGGTTAGGTGTAAAGAGTGGCCTTGAAGCATCGAAGATGGGTAACGATGTAATTATGTCCCCATATTCGCATTTATATTTCGACGGTTACCAGGCTGATTCAAAAATAGAACCACAGGCCATAGGTTATTGGGCACCGTTAGATACCGTATATGCTTTTGAACCGCAGCATCCGCAAATGACCGATGAAGACGCCAAACATTTACTAGGAGCACAAGCCAATCTTTGGACTGAATTTATTGCTACCGAGCCTTATTTTGAATACATGGTATATCCGCGTATAGATGCTTTGGCAGAAATAACATGGACGCCAAAAAACAAAAAAGATTTTGACGGATTTCAACAGCGGCTTACCAATCAATTTCAACGTTACGATCGCTGGAAAATAAATTACCGGGTTCCTACTCCCAAACTGGTAGCAACATATACGGCTGATAGTGTAGCAACTGTTTCGTTACAAAATACCACCGGATCAGGTGTGGTTCGTTATGAGATCAATAAAGATAAGGTAACGGAACAATCGCCTGTGTACACAACACCGCTTGTATTAAAAAGAGAAGAAGTGTTGCGTTTTGCCAGCTTTCCAGAAAACAGTAGACAAAGCTCGACTGATTATTTTCCAAAAAAATCAAGAAAGAAGTAGTGGATTGCTTGAAGTATAAAAATACAAATACAATGGTTGAACAAACGTTTGCATGGTGTTTGTAAGATGACTTAACCTATTTTTAGTAAGCTTGTGCTCTTGCACAACGATTCTCTTAACTCCATTTTAAATGTTTTTGAAGAAAAGAAAACTCCTGTCACTTTGTTTTTGTGTCTATGTTTTAGCAGGAATTAAGATCTCCGCAAAGGCACAATCGGTAGCTCAAAAACCAAATATCATTTTCATTCTCACCGATGATCTGGGTTATGGTGATATCGGCGTGTTCTTTCAAAATCAAAGAAAAGCTTCCGGCGATCCTGCCCAACCTTACGAGCTCACACCCAATATTGATGCATTGGCAAAAAGCGGGGCGCAGCTCACACAACAATATTGCAATGCTCCGGTATGTGCGCCATCACGGGCATCGCTGCTGACCGGCGTAAACCAAGGCAATGCACATGTGCGGGATAATCAGTTTGACAAAGCTTTGGAAGACAATCACACCATTGCCACTGTGTTAAAACAGGCAGGTTATGCAACGACGGCTATTGGTAAATGGGGCTTACAGGGCGAAAAAGAAGAAGGGCCAAACTGGCCGGCACACCCATTGAAAAGAGGATTTGATAATTACTTTGGTTATATGCGCCATGCCGATGGTCATGAACATTACCCGGCAGAAGGATTGTACAGGGGTAAAAAAGAAGTATGGAGTGATTACGAGAATGTAGCCGCTGGTTTAAGCAAATGTTACACAACAGATCTGTGGACAGCCCGTGCAAAAAAGTGGATCGTTGATCATGAAAAGACAAATGCGGCGCAGCCGTTTTTTATGTACCTGGCTTACGATGCACCGCATGCCGTGCTGGAGCTGCCTACACAGGCTTATCCGGAGGGCAAAGGTTTGAATGGGGGACTTCAGTGGCTGAATGAACCAGGCCATATGATCAACACGGCATCAGGAACGATTGACACTTATATGTATCCTGAATATGCAAATGCCACTTACGATGCAGATCATGATCCATCCACTGCACAAGTTCCATGGCCCGATACCTACAAACGCTATGCAACAGCGACAAGAAGAATTGATGATGCCGTTGGCGACCTGCTGCAATTGCTGAAGGATCTGAAAATTGACAACAATACACTTGTTGTTTTTACATCCGATAACGGCCCTTCCATTGAATCGTACTTACCCGCTTCCTTTGTGCCCAATCATCCTACTTTCTTTGGCAGCTATGGTCCGTTTGATGGTATTAAAAGAGACTGTTGGGAAGGTGGCGTACGTATGCCAACAATTGTTGCATGGCCTTCTAACATCACTCCCGGAAAAATTATCAATACACCCAGCATGCTTTCCGATTGGCTGCCCACCTTTGCCGATGCAGCCCATATGGTATCGCCGGCACGTGCCGATGGTGTTTCTCTATTGCCTTCTTTAACCGGGAAAGGAAACCAGCAAAAAAGCCTGGTGTACGTAGAATATTTTGAAGGTGGCAAAACACCTAATTTCAAAGAGTTTGAAGCGTCACGCAGGGGAAGAAAAAGAGGGCAGATGCAAATGATCCGCCTGGGCGACCTGGTGGGTGTACGGTATGGCATTCAAACTGCCGGTGATGATTTTGAAATTTACAATGTGGTGAAAGACCCAAAGGAAACCAACAATCTTGCATCAACACCTGGTTTCGACAAAATACAGGCCCAAATGAAAGCTAAGGTGTTGCAGGTAAGGCGTGCAGATGTTGAAGCCAAACGGCCTTATGATGAAGCATACATTCCTGCTGCAACAATAAGCGGTAAATTAAAAGCAGGATTGAGCTGGAAATTCTTTGCAGGTGATTTTTCTTATGTGGCTTCGGTAAAAGGAATGAGGTCTGCAAGTTCAGGTACAACCAATAGGATTACGATAGCGGAAGGCGGCAAAGAGAAAGGAATGTTATTATACCAGGCATACATCGAGATACCTGAAGATGGCAAATACATTTTTTCGTTTCAATCTTCGGAAAAAGCTTTTGTCCGCTTGCATGAAGCAGGTTTGTTTGATGCAGATTTCGGTTATAAATCAAATACGCCATTGGTGCAGGAAGTATATTTAAAAGCCGGCTATCATCCTATTTCAATTTTAGTGTTGAAAAATTCAAATAGAAAGGAATCAATCACACTCAATTGCAAAAACACCAATGCTGCTGCTTGGAAAGGAATAAAATATTGGCGCCGTTGATCGTTAAAGTAGTTGTGAAACCGGAAAGGCTTTGCTACATACAGTTTGACAATTTCAGAGAATAAACATCCGTTTTTATACACATCTCTTTACATTCGATTTTTATTACTACCCATTATGAAGAGAATAATCATGAAATTGACCGTGTGCATAGCTGCGGTTTATTTTTTAAGCCTTAACGCAAATGCTCAAACGTATTCGCTATCTTCTCCTGATGGCAAAACAACCGTTGAATTACAAATTGACGGGCAAATAAAATATGCTGTATTGCACAACCAGCATACGCTTATCGCTTCCTCGGTTATTGGGGTAGCTACTGATTTTGCGGCATCTGTGGGAAAAGTAAAAAAACAGGTTCGTTCTTCTGAAAAGCAGGTTTTATATCCCCTGGTGCGTCAAAAAAACAAGCAGGTAAACGACATATATAATCAACTGAAGCTGACATTCAGCAATAAATATTCATTGGAGTGGCGGGCTTATAACAATGGCGTAGCCTGGCGTTGGATCATTGACAAAAAAGGTGATTACAAGGTGGCAAATGAACAAGTGAACTTTCAGCTGGCAACATCCGATTCAGTATGGTACCCGCTTGAAAATAGTTTTTACTCTCACAACGAACGCTTGTATGATCACTGGCCTGTTGACAGTACAGAGAATAAACTGGCCAGCCTTCCGGCCTTGGTCAACATCAATGGAACAAAGCTTTTGATCACAGAATCGGATCTTTTTGATTATGCAGGCTTGTGGCTGCGCGGTGCAAAAAATGGATTGCTGCAAGGTGTATTTCCGCATTATCCAAAGGAAAAAAAGATTAGTTCAGACAGGGATGAAGAAGTAGTGAGCCGTGAAGATTTTATTGCCCGGCAAAGCAATGCACATACACTTCCCTGGCGGGTATTGATGATTGCCGACAGAGATGAAGAACTATTGACCAATCAATTGGTGTATCAACTATCACGGCCGGCAAATGGTGATTATACCTGGGTAAAGCCAGGCAAGGCGCAATGGGACTGGTGGAACGATAACAATGTGTACGAAGTAAACTTCAAGGCAGGCGTCAATACAGCTACGTATAAATATTACATTGACTTTGCTTCACAAAATGGTTTGGAATATGTAGTGCTTGATGAGGGTTGGAGCAATACAGAGAACTTATTGAAAGTAGTTGATGCCATTGATATGAATGAACTGGCAGCCTATGCCAAAGAAAAAAATGTGGGTTTGATTTTGTGGACCACATGGCTTGCCCTGGATCGTCAAATGGAAGCGGCACTTGATCAGTTTGCACGTTGGGGCATTAAGGGCATAAAGGTTGATTTTATGCAACGCGACGACCAGGAAATGGTAAACTATTACGAAAGAACAGCCATAGAAGCTGCTAAAAGAAAACTGCTGGTAGATTTTCATGGTGCCTACAAACCTACAGGTATGGAAAGAACCTATCCCAACGTAATAACAAGAGAAGGCGTGTTTGGCCTGGAGCAAAGCAAATGGGATCCGCAAAAAAGAATAGATCCGGAGCATAATGTTACGCTTCCTTTTATCCGCATGGCAGCAGGCCCTATGGATTATACGCCTGGCGCTATGCTGAACGCACAGAAAAAAGACTGGAAGCCGGTTTGGAGCAACCCTGGTAGTCTCGGCACCCGTTGTCACCAATTGGCTATGTACGTGATTTATGAAAGCCCGCTGCAAATGCTGGCCGATAATCCTACCCATTATTTAAAAGAACCTGAGTGCATGCAGTTTTTAAAACAGGTGCCTACAGTGTGGGATACAACCATTGCCCTGCAGGCAAAGCTGAGCGACTATGTGGTAATGGCCCGCAGAGCGGCTAACGGCGATTGGTATATTGGCGCAATGACAGATTGGAATGCAAGAGATATTTCCATTGATCTTTCATTTTTGAATGATGGAAATTACACGATCGACACATGGCAGGATGGTATCAATGCCGATCGCAATGCTATGGACTTTGCACATATTTCAAAGTCATTGGAAAAGAACAAGCCTTTGTCTATTCACCTGGCGCCCGGAGGCGGATTTGTAGCCGTGATCAGGAAATAGTTGAGGCAACAGGTATTAATGAGATTGATTCTAATAAAAGTTGAGCACAATATTCTTTACATGAAAAAGCCAGGTCTTTTTTTATTACTGTTTTTGCCATTGCTGGCTCTTTCGCAACAGCACCCCAATGTCATTTACATTTATGCCGATGATTTGGGTTATGGCGATGTAAGCTGCTATGGTGCAACGAA
>JBQCHB010000165.1:0-4429 GCA_051955075.1 Flavisolibacter sp. | reverse complement strand
TGGCAACAAGCAACCTTACCACACGAATGGTCCAAAGCATTACACCTACCAATTTGTTTAACACCAATAGCACTACGGCTACGAGCGGATTGATACAACAACACGCCGGTAATATTAGATACGAATGGAAACTTGACTCACTGACTTCTTTTAAATTAATATCGGCGCTTACCCGTAAAACAACAAAAGCTTACAGTGATGGGTTTACCGAAACGGATAATTTAAGTCTGGATAAGAAAACTACAAACAGCAGTACCAGCGATTACGACAAAACACATTTGCAAAGTGATAACCAATTGCAGTATAAGCAGCTATTTAAAAAGAAAGATAGGATATTGCTGGCTACGCTGCGTCTTGGCGCTACTAAAGACGAACAGGATGCGATGATTTATTCTAATGCCAGCTTTTATACACAGAACAATCTTGACTCTGTGAAACTCCAGGATCAGCAAAAAATTAATAATGGTAATTCTTTAAGCTATGGAGCCAAAGTAACATTTAGTGAGCCCCTGAATTTAAAATGGAGCTTGATAACGGAATACAGTTATAATAAAAACAATTCTACTTCTCATAAAAACACTTTCAATAAAGACAATAATGGAAAGTACGAGGAGTTGGATTCTGTGTTTAGCAATAATTTTGATTTGGATGTTTTTTCGCACAGCGGCTCATTGATCACAAGATATACCTACAAAAAAATACGCCTTGCTTTTGGTTCCGGTATTTCAGCCATACAATTGCGTTTGAACAACCTTGACAATGCAAAAAGAACGGATTACAATTTTACTAATCTTACGCCGCAGGTATCTTTCAATTACAGGATGAAGCCTCAGTCTTTTATTGGATTTAACTACCGTGGTACAACCCGCCAGCCCGGCATTGACCAGTTGCAGCCCATCCGCGATAACAATGACCAGTTGAATATTTTTGTTGGCAATCCCGATTTAAAAGTAGGATTCAATCACAACCTCTCATTGTTCTATAACAGCTATAAAGTTTTAAGCCAAAGAGGTATTTGGATGAACGCCAGCTATAACATCACAGAGAACGCCATCACGCAATCGAGTCGGATCGATGCATCAGGCAAACGCTTTTACACACCTGTGAATGTAAATGGAAACAGGAACTGGTATTTCTGGTCGCAGTGGAATAAAGGCGAAGGAGAAAAAAAGTGGAACTCCAGTGTAAGATTTAATGGAAATGGTGGCAGAAATATTACCATAGTGGATAGCGTCGAAAACAAAAACGAATATTACACTTTTGAATTTGAGTATGGAATCAGGTACGAAGTGACGGACAAATTCAGGCTGTACATTGCACCCGGCATCAATTTCAACGATTCAAAATCTTCCTTAAATAAAACTATTAAAACCAAATACATGGGTTATGGCGGCGATGCGGAAGCTTATGTTATGCTTCCTGCCAAATTAGAATTAAGCTCTGATGTGAGAGTAGAGCTTAGGCAAAAAATTCCTGCCTTCGCCGGTACACCTGATATTATTGTATGGAATGCCAATCTTTCAAGAAAAATACTCAAAGACAAATCTGCCAAGATCAGTTTTTTAGTAAATGATATTTTGGATAAGAATAAAGGATTTAACCGCAACATTAACAGCGACCAAATTACTGAAGAACATTACCAGAGGTTAAGCCGTTACTTCATGCTGAAATTTGAATGGTCGTTCAATAAAATGCCCGGGAAGAAATAATGCACGAATCAGAGCGAATTCCCCGAAAGACTCATCAATCATTTAAAAAATAAGAATGAAAAAAATATTAATAGCCGTCTTTGTTTCCTGCATAACATTGATGGCAAATGCACAAACACAATTTCACAGCACGGTAAAAATTGAATTTGAAAAAACAGTTTATACAAAGCAATTGTATAAAGATCTGTCACCTGAATGGTACGACATGATCAAAGATCGCCTACCTAACTCCTCTCTTAGTTATTTTGATTTTATTGGTGATACTACAAGATCGGTTTATAAGCCAGGCAGGGAATTACCGGTTGATCCAAGATCGTTCAATATGGACATTGCCAATAAAAATGTGGTGTATAATGATTATAAAAACAGCACGACTACCACGCAAAAACCGGTTTTTGAAGAAACGTTTTTGGTACAGGACAGTTTATTGAAAATAAAGTGGAAACTTACTGCCGACACCCGCACCATTGCCGGCTTCGACTGCCGCAAAGCTGTTGGATTTATTGATGATTCTATTGCTGTATTTGCTTTTTATACTGATGAAATATTGATCAATGGCGGACCGGAAGGCGCCAACGGCTTGCCCGGAATGATTTTAGGATTAGGCATGCCACGCATCCATACCACCTGGTTTGCCACCAAGGTAGAAGTAAACGGTGTTGACATGAGCAAGGTAAAACCGGCTACAAAAGGCAAAAAAGTAAACCGGGAATCAATGATACAATCGTTAGATAAGGTGTTGAAGAACTGGGGCAATTATGGTAAAAATATGGTGTGGAACTTTGTGATCTAAGATGGTGAGTAGTGAATGGTCAATAGTGAATCGAACAATTCTTAATTGCAGTCTTTCCTTCGATAGCTTGATTTAATTATTGATGGTGCTGACGCCATAGTTTAAAACAAAGCTGAAGTTTGGGAAACCCATTTATTACTTACCATTTACCATTCACTACTTCCCCAATTGCACAATCCAAATGGTTTTGCCAGGCACTTTCCATTTCGTGTGTAAATCGTTAACAGCCGAAGTAACAATATTTTTGGCCTTGCTAAAGCCTCTTGTTCTTTCACCGAAACGCTGCGGGTCAATTGTTTTTTCATCTGCGCTGGTGTTCATTACAATCATCACGGTTTGTTTGTCATCGTAGCGAAAGTAAGTGTACACCCAATCTTCCGGCACATATTGCATCAGTTTGCCTGTTGAAATAGCAGAAGAATTTTTTCTGAAATTGGCAATGGTCTTTGTCCAGTTAAACACATCATTTTCCTTTTCACTTCTTCCCTGCTTTGTGAATTTATTCTCCTTGTCTTCTTTCCAACCGCCAATAAAATCGCCACGCACCAAACCATCCGGATTAGAAACGCCTTTCAATAAAATTTCGGTTCCATAGTACATTTCAGGAACGCCTCTTGAGGTAAGTAACCACCCTACTCCCATTTTTAGTCTATCGATGTCTTCATTTACCTGCGAATAAAACCTTGTCATGTCGTGATTATCCAAAAAGATGACATTATTCATCGCATCCTTGTACAAAAAGTCATTCGACAAGGTTTGGTATAATTTGTTCACGCCTTCTGTCCATCCAAAGTTTTGCGTAAGTGCGGGGTTTATACCATATAAGTTGGCCTGAAAATCTGTAACGCCAATCAAATTACTTTTAAAAGAAGTGTTGATATTGTTTTGAGCAAAGTATGCCTGGTTGGCTGTGCCGTGTACCCATGTTTCGCCAAACATCGTCATCTTCGGATATTCATCCGTTAATGCTTTGTTACAGCGGTTCATAAAATCCAGGTCGTTGTAGATGTACGTATCAATTCGCCATCCATCCACGCCAAATTCTTCTACGCTCCAGATAGCATTCTGGATTAAAAAGTTTGCTACAAAAGGATTGCTTTGGTTAAGGTCGGGCATTTGATGTGTGAACCAACCATCACTCATGATTTTTTCATCACTTGCCGCACCATGCGGATCGAAAAGCGGTTGATCTTTATAATTCGTTTGCGTGTAGGTTGGCCATTGGTGTAACCAATCTTTCATAGGTGGATCTTGCACAAAAAAGTTATACAACCCGCAATGGTTGTAAACGGCATCCTGTATCAATTTCATTCCTTTTTTGTGCAATGAGTCGCTTAATCTTTTATAGGCCAGGTTGCCTCCAAGGCGTTCATCTACTTTGTAATGATTGGTGATTGCATAACCATGTTCTGTGCGATTGGGCATGTCGTTTTCTAAAACAGGTGTCATCCACACGGTAGTTACGCCCAGGTCTTTCAGGTAATCCAAATGATCTATCACGCCCTGTAAATCGCCGCCGTGGCGCAAATACATTGAATCACGATTTAAAGATTGATCTTTATAATGCGCCATCTTATCATTCGCATAATCGCCGTTGGCAAAACGGTCTGGCATGATGAGGTAAATGAAGTCTTGCGAACGAACACCTTGTGCATATTCAACTCCATTGCCTTTGCGGCGGGCTTTGAGTTCATAGTTGAACGAGCCACTTGTATTATTTTTCTTCCAATCGATTTTTATTAAGCCAGGTTGGGCCGAAGGTTTAATAACCAGGTCCAGGAAAACATAATGCTTATTTTCAACCGTATTGACATTCATCAATTGAACCGACGGGTTATTGATGGTATAAGAATACGTTCCTGCATCAACGCCATAAACCATTAATTGTAGTTTAGGATTTTTCATATGTACCCACCAGTTGGTAGGA
>JBQCHB010000164.1:0-4145 GCA_051955075.1 Flavisolibacter sp. | reverse complement strand
GGCAAAACAAAGGCCAAAAACTTTGTATAATTCATTGCAGGCCCCGCTTATTCAGGTTTAAACTGCCTGAACCTGGCAAGTCCAACCAATACATTTAAGGTATTAACGCCTGAATTAGGAAGCTTTAAGCCTGCATTGGAAATATGGCGAACCCTGAACTGAAAATTCAAAAACAATGGTTTTTTAGCGTTTATCTGTTTGTAAAAACCTACCGCCAGGTTATCCGAAAAAATAAAGCCTTTAGCTTGGTGAGGCAGATCGGCCGTGATAAAATGCGGTCCTGAGCCGAGCATTTGGTACAAATAGAATTTTGAAGAAAGTTGTTGGTAATAACGAAGGCCAACGTTGGTTCCAAATTCAATATCAAGAGGACGAACCGTAGCCACCAAATTAAACTGCGGTTCGAAGTAAAAGGCTAAAAACTCTTTTCGCTTTTGCTTTCCAAACTGCCACGAAAAATCTCCGGCGAAAAAAATGGGGTTGTAACGGGTGTCAATATTGATCTCATGTCCATAGCCTACAATACCGCCTGCCGATTTAAACCGGAAGGATGAATGCTGCGCATGAGTCATTGCATAAAGTAAAAAGAAAGAAATAAAAATAAACGTCCGTTTACAATTTTGGCCTTGCATAAATTTTCCGGGTAGTTTGTTCCAGTTAATGTTTGTGATAGCAAAGCTTGAGCAATGCGTTACGAATTTTAAGACTAAAACCACCAGTGCAATTTATTAGTCTTCAAACTCATAGCTAAAAGTTCACAGCTTGCTCAACAGCAAAAGCGGCAAATTTATTTCAAAATGGTGTCAATCAAATTCAATTCTTCCTGCGTAAACTCAGGATGGTTTAAACACTGAATAGAATCTGTTACCTGTTCGGGTTTGCTTGCGCCGATGATGACGGAAGTAATGCGTTTATCTTTTAGCACCCAGGCCAGGGACATTTGTGCCAGTGATTGTCCTCTTTGCTTTGCTACTTCATTTAACTGTTTCACTTTATGAAGCGTTTCTGGTGTGAGGCCGCTGGCTTCCAGGGCGCCATTGCCTCTTGCGCTGGCCGCTCTTGAATCGGCCGGAATACCATTAAGGTATTTATTGGTAAGAATGCCTTGCGCCAGCGAAGAAAATGTAATGCAGCCGACACCGTTTTCCTCCAGCACATCAAGCAAACCATTTTCCACCCAACGCTCCAGCATAGAATATTTTGGCTGGTGGATCAACATCGGTGTACCCAGGCTTTTTAAAACATCAATTGCTGTTTTTGTTTCTTCCGCTGAGTAACTGGAAATACCCACGTACAAAGCTTTTCCCTGCCGCACCATCAGGTCTAAAGCACCCATTGTTTCTTCCAGCGGCGTTTCAGGATCGGGGCGATGATGATAAAATATATCAACATAGTCCAATCTCATTCTTTTTAAGCTTTGATCGAGACTGGCCGTTAAATATTTTTTTGATCCCCAATCACCGTAAGGACCGGGCCACATGGGCCCGCCGGCTTTTGATGAAATGATCAATTCGTCGCGATGGCTTTGAAGGTCTTGTTTTAAAATCTTACCAAAAGTTATTTCAGCACCGCCAGGCGGCGGGCCATAGTTATTGGCCAGATCAAAATGCGTAATGCCATTATCAAACGCGGTGTGAACAATACTCCTGCATTTTTCATAATTATCAATTTCGCCGAAGTTGTGCCATAAGCCAAGAGAAATGGCCGGCAGTTTTAAGCCGCTTTTGCCACAGCGATTGTATTGCATCGTATTGTATCTGCCCGGTTGAGGTGTATAATCCATTTTATTTTTAAGGTTAAGTTGATGAGAAAATTACAAGAATTTATATTCACGAATTACACGAATTATTTGCGTTCATTAACTATGCTTTATAATTCGTGTAAAAAATTAAATCTGCGCACTGAGATTTTTATTGACTCTTTACTTTGTAATCAAAAGGCAGCATCACCGCCATTTTTTCTGACCATGCCCAATAGCCAAGGCTCATCAGGTCTGTTGGATTGTAATAACTCCCGTTCGCCTGTATTTCCACCGGCGTTTGATTGATTAATGTTATTTGCGACATGATGGCTGTGCTGTTTTTGGGAAATTGTTGTTTATACTCAGGTGGCACTGTACCCTTAGTGTAAATCACCAGTAAGTAATTGTTGAAGGCCAAACCTGCCGTAACGCTATCTATTGCATAGGCTATACTATCGCCGGGTAGAATGTTTTTAGCCACCACATCGTAAGCATCTTCCTGCCTCATTATTTTATTGTAATAATCTGCACTGTCCTTGTTTATATCGGTTACAAATATTCTTCCATCCGGCATTGGCGTTTTTTTCAGATTGGCTTTACGGGCCTCTTTCACTCTTTTTTTTTCGGCATTTTCAACTTTTTTCAGGGCTCTTACCTCAAAGCCTTCTTCTGCAAGCTTATTACGATACACACTGCGCATAAAATGCATGACCGAACCAAAATACGCTTGGCTGCGCTTCTGCTCCCACCTTTTCTGTTTGCCCTTGCCGCCTTTCATTGGTTCAAAAAAAGGATAACCCATGTAAAGAAGATAGTGTGTATTAAAATTGTAACTGAAGCTTTCTAATTGATACCTGATTGTATAACCGAGTGCTTTGTTTTCTATAATAAGCGGCTCAAGCGCCGTTGCCGTCAGCTCATTGTTCTTTTTTGAGTTCCTGAATCTTATCACACCGGTGTTTTTGATTTTGCAATCCTGTGCGTAGGCCGATGTGCCAATGAAATTGTCAATAAAAAATTTGCCCCATTTTTCCCATCCGTCTTTTTCATAAGGCTCTATCACTACCGTTTCAAGTTCAGGCGCCTTTAGTTTTAGTTTGACGGTAACAAAGTCCTGCGCTTCGTTTGTAATAATTGTTTGATTATAGGTTTCGTAACCAATAGAAGATACAATCAGTTCATACTTTCCTGCGGGTATGTACAATTCAAACTTACCGTCTGCATTGGCTGTAGTTCCAATGGAAGTATTGTTGAGAAAAACGCTGGCATTGGGCACAGCTTTATCTTTCTCAGCGTCCACCACCACACCTTTCAATAATTTTTGTGTGTGGGCAATAAAGGAGAAGCATACACACAGGCAGAAAAAAGATTGTTTCATAAGACAGCTATAATGAATGAAATTAGAAATTCTTTCTTTTAGCGGTACGAAGTAAAATTTCGCACAGAGCAAAAAAGAGAAAGAGAAAGATCTACCTTTAAAGAGTCCTTTTAATTTAGAACCTTTTTACTCCTTGCTCTATGCAAAAAACAATTTTTCCCGCTTTAAGTCATTCACACAAAAAAGCCTGAGATCAACCCAGGCTTTCAAATCTATTTATTTCTCGTAGCTCAGAGCTAAAAGCTCATAGCTTTTCTTCCTTACACATCAATTCTCGCATACTTCGCATGGCTTTCAATAAACTCCCTGCGTGGCGCTACTTCATCACCCATCAGCATACTAAAAATTCTATCGGCTTCTGCTGCGCTTTCTATCGTTACCATTTTCAACGTTCTTGTTTCAGGGTTCATAGTTGTTTCCCATAATTGCTCGGCATTCATCTCTCCCAAACCTTTGTAGCGCTGAATGTTTACACTGCCTTCATTACCACCGCCCAAACGTTCAACCAGCATTTTGCGCTGTTCTTCATTGTAGGCGTATGCTTGTTCTTTCCCTTTCTTAACTAAATACAAAGGCGGTTGGGCAAGATATACATATCCCTGCTCTACCATTTCTTTCATATAACGGTAAATGAAAGTAAGGATCAACGTGGCAATGTGGCTTCCGTCCACATCAGCATCGGTCATGATAATAAGCTTATGATAACGAAGCTTGGCCAGATTTAATGCTTTTGGATCGTCGGGTGTGCCAACCGTTACACCCAGAGCCGTGTACATATTCCTGATCTCTTCATTCTCGTAGATCTTATGTTCCATGGCTTTTTCTACGTTCAAAATTTTACCACGAAGCGGAAGAATAGCCTGGAAACTTCTGTCGCGGCCCTGCTTGGCTGTACCACCTGCCGAGTCACCCTCAACCAGATATAGTTCGCACCTTTCAGGATCCCGTTCGGAACAATCGGCAAGTTTACCAGGCAGGCCACCGCCGCTTAATACAGATTTGCGCTGCACCATTTCACGGGCCTTT
>JBQCHB010000163.1:0-9110 GCA_051955075.1 Flavisolibacter sp. | reverse complement strand
CTGCCGAAGGCGAACATGAGTTTACGATGGACGAAGTGGAGATCATTCAAAACCATTTATTAAGCCAGGCTGGTGAAAACACAGATGTTATTCTTGGTTTAGGTTATGATAATTCTTTGGGATCTCAAATCGGCATCACATTAATTGCTACAGGTTTCCAGCATAAAGATCCGTTCAGCAAAAGAGAGGCGCCAAAACAGGAAGCACCAAAACAAGAAAAGATCGTCATGACTTTAGGAGAGCAACCATCCCCAAAGCCACAAGCCACCATCCAACCACCTAAAGAGGATTTGTTAGCACCTAAATTGATTGACGAAAACAGCATTGCCGAAGAAAATCCTGCGCCGCAGTTGCAGGATGCTAAAATTGATTTACATTTAGGCTCGCTGAGCTTTGTAGAAGAAAAAGAAGAAGAGCCCGAAGCGCCAGTTCATCTGCAATTAAAAATAAAAGACGAAGCGGCAGAAGCAGACGCAGAAAAAAAAGAACTGGAGCAAAAAAAGCAATGGCTCGATGATCGTTTTGAAAAACTGCGTCAATCCATTTTATCCACAGACAATAAGGCTGCAAAGCCCGAACAAAATACGTCCTCGACGTCTGCAGCGTCGGGAGGTTATCTGGCCAGACCATCCAATATTTATGCAGAGTCCAAACCGGAAGTTTCTACTTCCAAGCCTGCAGAGGAAAAACCGGTTCCGGCACCTGTTGCAAAAGTTGAAGATCCGGAAACGTTCGACATGCAATTGGTGATACGTAACGACATTCCGAAAGCGGCGGAGACGCCAACGAGCCATCATACTCATCCCGATAACTATCGGGAACCACAAACGCCTCAGGCAGAGGAGTCCCATATTGGGAACGATGCCGAGGATCAAAAAAGGAGAGCTGCAGAACGGTTACAAAAGTTGCGCAACTTATCGTTCAACATTAATGCGGCAGATCCTAATAATGAGTTTGAAGCAGTTCCGGCTTACATCCGCCGCAATATGGAATTATACAACACAGTCTCCTCGGTTGAAAATTTCTATAGCAATTACACTGTAAAAGATGATGGTAAAGGAAGTGCTAATATCAGCACCATTAATACATTTTTAGATGGTAAAAAGCCTGACTAATTAGTGGTTTGCCGCTTGCGGAAACTTTAGTTGATTAAAGTTATGCATAGCTGCATGATCATTTTTTAACTATCGAAACCAATCTTTTTCGTTCCAATGAAGCCGCTGTCCTTGTTGTTTAGGACACCAGAATAAGGCTTGTGTTTTTAGTTGTTCCCCGCTGTTTACAGCGGGGTTTTTTTGACCAGGATTAGGGAGATTCGAAAGATTGAACAGAAACTTCTCACATTGTTTCGTATGGCTTAGGAGTTTTTATGATTTTTCCGTTTACTATTAATGCATTCATTAACTCTCGCTATTTATTTTATAAGGCTCGCTGATAAAACCTAAATAACCACTACAAGATGGACAGTATAATTCAATGGCATCGGTAAGAAACAGTTCTTCCAGTGTGATATCTTTTCCCTTTCCCTGCCAATTACACTTTGAGCAGGAAACACTTGGAGAGGTCAGTATGGCTGGCGAAAATATATAGTGCATAATGAAGAAAGTTTTGGTTGCGACAAAGGGCAATACCAAAGATTACTTATTGTTTGATTTAAAAAAATACCTATTAGTAAGTATTTTTTGTTATTTGTTTAGCCAATGTGCTAACATTAAATAGCACATTTTTTATTTTAGCCAAAACCAAATCAACCCCTTCATGAAAGAAAAGGACTGGCTATATTCAACTTGCGACCCTGTGCTGCAACAACAGGTACGCACAAAAATTGCCGGTCTTCAGCAGTTCGAAAAAGAAATTCCTGCCGTATTTGTTGTGCATGACCTAAGCGATTTCTCTGTAGTGTATATGTCGCAGCGGGGCCTTGATTTTTTAGGCGCTACAATCGATGAAGTACGACTTGGTAAAGCAGAATATCATGCCCGTTACTTTAATCCCGAAGATGCGGAAACTTATGTACCCAAAATTCTAAGTTTGATAGAACGCAATAACGACGAACTTATTTCCTTCTTTCAGCAGGTTCGTCCATCAGTTAATCATGAATGGGCATGGTACTTAAGTTCTATAAAAATATTTTTGAGAGATAACGACCACAAGCCCCGTCTTACAATCACAATGGCTGTACCTATGGCACCCGACCATCCTTTTGTTGGAAAAATTGATCGTTTATTGGAAGAGAATAATTTTTTGCATCGCAATAAGAAAATATTTGCCACACTTACCAAAAGAGAAAAGGAAGTGCTAAGACTAATGGCAACCGGTGTAAACTCCAATGTTATTGCCGAAAAGCTGCACATTTCAGAATCAACAACCAATACACACCGCAGAAACATCCGCAGCAAGATCAATGCCCAGAGCAATTATGACGTAACCCGGTTTGCGCAAGCGTTTGACCTGATATAACTAAAGGTCTCTTTTGCTGTTGATACGAAAACAAACCAGCCATACAATAGCAGTAAGAATAATCGTGTACACAATATAAGTATTCATTGAAGCAAGAGAGGCTTTATAAGCTGTTTCATCGAACTTTCCCCAAAAAGCAGGAGGCGGAATTAACCTGTCCGAGATTTCAAGCGGCAAAAATCTTCCGATATCATTGGCTTTTACTTTGGCAATACCCACAGCAATGGGCTCAAGAATAATAAAATAAAACAGGAAAATACCCAGCGCCACAAACGCTTTCCTGGCAAGAAAGGCAATTAAAAAAGCAATGGATAACTGTGCAAATGCTTGCAGCGCAAACAGCCCAATGTAGTTGGCGCCTTGCCAGATATTGCCTGCATTTCCTGTTTTATTTGTCAAGCCAATGACTAAAGCAACAACAGTAAATAAAATGGTAACCAATAGTGAAACCAGTACAACGTCAATCAGTTTGCTGGTTAAAAATTGCTTGCGGCTCCATCCGTCAATAACGTTTTGCCGGTGGGTTTTATAAGTATATTCATTGGTGATGAACATGATCACTACAATGGACGGAATGAAAATAAAAATAGAAGATGCATAGGCAACTGTATGCCATACTTCGGGAAACGTAAATGAATTGCCGACAAATCTTTTTAGCATAATGCCGGCTGTATTTTCCTTATTGATCAGGCTTTTATAGACCTGGTAGAATATATAGTTGATACCGGGATACGACAAGGCGGTAATGCCGATTATCCACCAAAAAGCCTTGTATTTGCGTATTTTGAGCCATTCTGTTTTTAAAAGATTCATCATTGTAAAGCAGTTGAGAGTTTAAGGTCTAAGGTTTGAGGTTTAAAGTGTCTTGCCTATTAATTATTGGTTAGTTCAAAAAAACGGGCTTCCAAACGTTTTTTCTTTATTAGAAGATGATTGAGTACAATGCCCCGGCTAAAACAAAAGCTGTTGATCTCATCAAGTTTTGCACTATTTTTTGGCAAGACCAATTGAAGCGTGTTTGTTTGATGATTAACAGAAATTGCTGAACTGAATTTTTGCAATGCAATTTCCAATGCCTGCAAATCGGCAGCGCTTACTTCTACCACGTCTTCATCCATCAATACGTCTTCTACGCCTCCGGTAGTAATCAAGGTGCCCGTTTTTAAGATAGCCACATGCGTACATACTTTCTCCACTTCATCTAACAGGTGACTTGCCATAATAATGGTGTGGCCGTGATCTTTTAATTCAACGATCAATTCTCTTATTTCAGCAATGCCAACAGGATCAAGGCCATTCGTTGGCTCATCTAACACCAACACTTTCGGACTACCCAACAAAGCTGCGGCTATTGCTAAACGTTGCTTCATGCCTAAGCTGTAACTGCTAAAGCGGCTTTTGCGACGTTCAAATAGTTTTACTTTTTGAAGCACTGTGTCAATATCAGTATTTGTGCCCCTGCTGCTAATGCTTTGCGTTATTTTTAAATTATCAACGGCAGATAAATAATGATAAAAATTTGGTGTTTCTAAAAGAGATCCTATTTTTTTACGTTGATCAGTAGAACCGGGCTGTCCAAACCATAAAAAATTTCCATGGTCAGTTTTTAAAACATCAAGGATGATGCTTAATAGTGTGGTTTTGCCACTTCCATTGGGGCCTAAAACGCCAAACACACTTCCCTCCGGTACTTCAAATGAAACACCTTTCAATGCTTTAATAGGACCGTAAGATTTAGCAATGTTGTTAAGTGTAAGAACAGAGCTCATTTAAAATTTTTTTTGAAGATAGCTTGAACAATTTGCAGGCGCAATTTCCATTACACCAATTGCCTTATTATATATACCAATAATCTTTTCTTTCCTTTGCTGCTGAATTAAAATTTATGAAAACAGTGCTTATTGCCGGCGGTACAGGCATGATTGGAAGTGCATTGGCTAAAGAACTGATAAAAAAAGATTATGGTGTTATTGTTCTTACAAGAGATGCAAGGCTACCCCGGAATACGGAAAGAGTATCGTATGCGGAATGGAATGTAGACAAAGGGACAATAGATGCAAAAGCAATTGAAAAGGCCGATTATATCATTAACCTGGCCGGGGCTAACGTAGCAGAAAAGAGATGGACTGAAAAAAGAAAAAAAGAAATTGTTGACAGCCGTGTGCAAAGCGGTAAGCTACTTGTAAAAGCATTGCAGGAAATTCCAAACAAAGTAAAAGCAGTTGTTTCAGCTTCTGCTATTGGTTGGTATGGTCCTGATGCAAATATGTCTAATACAAAACCCTTTGTTGAAGCTGATCCTCCGGCAAATGATTTTTTGGGAGCTACCTGCCAGCAATGGGAGAGTGCTATTCAACCGGTAACACAATTAAGCAAACGGCTGGTGATTCTGCGAACCGGAATTGTATTAAGCAATGATGGCGGCGCCTTTGTGGAATTTAGAAAGCCTTTGCAATTTGGCATCGCATCTATTTTAGGAAATGGTAAGCAGGTTGTAAGCTGGATTCACATAGATGATTTGGTACGGCTATACATGTACGCAATTGAAAATGAAAACATCGCTGGCATATACAATGCCGTTGCACCAAAACCGGTTACTAATAAGACATTAATAATGGAGATTGCAAAACAGCGAAATAAATTTTACCTGCAGGCACCAGTTCCATCCTTTGTTTTAACAACTATACTGGGAGAAATGAGCATTGAAGTGTTGAAAAGCGCAACAGTGAGCAGCGAAAAAATTGAAGCGACAGGTTTTCGGTTTTTATTCCCTGACATAGGTACGGCTATTCACAACCTTGTTCGATAGAAATAGCGAAGGCGAGGATGATAGTTGCAACCACATGTACATTTTTCTGTATTAGGCTTCATAAAAAAAGCCTCCGTTTCGGAGGCTGTATTATTAAAAGGCTTTTTTATCTTTTGGTATAGGTGGCGTTGCTTTTTGTGTAAATAAAACAGGATTCACTTGTTTGGGATCACCTTGATAAACCCAGGTAAAATTGCCAATGTATTTATTAAATACTTTGTTTACATCGGCTGGTGTTATGGGTTGCAGCGATTCCTTTAATGTAAATGCCTTATGCCAGTCGCCGGTGAGCACTTCGGTGCTCGCCACCAGCGAACACAGTGATGCATTGGTTTCATTTTGATAATACTGATACGTAGTATAGGTGTTTTTCTTGTTCTGTACGTCATCGGCAGGAAAACCTTCTTTCTTTATTTTGTCAACAAGGTTTCTTGCCACGGCAATATACTTGTCAGGTTCTTTTGTTGTTACATACATTACAGAGTAGGGTGTTAAGCCAGATGTAATGTAGGCGGCCGGTGCATAAGATAATCCGTGGTTTGTGCGAACCTCCAAAAACATTTTATCATAAAACATGCCCGATGCCAGCGTAGCCGGGTAATAATCTTTTGAATTAGCGGCCGGTGCTGCAGAGATGCCCATGATGTAGTTAGTGGCCACATCTTTTTGTTGTGAAGCAAAACTGTTTGCCTGTGGTGTATAAGTGCTTCTCTTTAGAACAAAAGGTTTGCCTTGCGGAATTTTTGCTGTTAATGCCATTATCTTTTTCTGAATATCCTCCTTGCTCATATCGCCAACAATGACCATAAAAATTTTGGAGCGTGTCAGTATAGACTTGAAATAATTCTTTGTTTCCTGCGGCGAAAGTTTCTGTATGTTTTCAATAGTGCCGCCGGGCAGCTTGGCATAATCCATTCCTTTAAAAGCTGTCTGCATGGCCATTCTTTGCAGGGCGCCATCAGGGTTCGACTCCTGTTCTCTTAAGTTATTGATCGCTTCCTCTTTGATGCGTGCAAACTCCTTTGCATCAAATTTTGGTGCCGTTAACGCATCTACATATAAAGGCCAAACGGTTTCAAAATCGCCTTTAATACAATTGAGCTGAAAATGTGCCGCATCTCTTCCGGTAAAGCCATATATCCTTGCATCTACTTCGTCCAGTTTATTTTTGAAACTGTTCTTATCATCTTTTTGCGTTCCGCATTCGGTGAGTGCCGTCATGGCTAATTTTTCAATACCGGCTTTGCCAGCCGCATAATTTTGAACGCCGCCTTTAATGACCAGATCAACCTGCACGATTTCGTTGCCGCTGGGAACAACAATTACTTTCACGCCATTAACCTCCATGTCGTAAGGTTTATTATTTTGCGCAGTTGCGGCAGACGCTGCAAAAAGTAAAAAGCAAACAAAAATATTTTTCATGTCAGTAAGGTTTTAGTCTTTGAAATAAGCTACAGGTTTGTATTCGTTATTCATTTCGGGATTGATGATCATGCCGGCTATGTAAGGCTTCCCGGTTATGTATTTGGTTACATAATTCTGAATATCGCTTCTCGTTACGCTGTTCATTGCCGGAAAATAATCAGTGAAAAAATCCAGCGATGTACTGCACCACCAATAAGTAAGTTGCGACGCAAGGCTTGAAGGTTTCTCTGTAGTTCTTATCTGTTGTCTTTTCAAACCTTCTTTGGCCTTTGCCAGTTCTGCGTCGGTAAAATAACTGGGGTTGTCAAATTGCTTAATTTGATTCATTACTTCGGCATAGCATTCTTTTAATTTACCCGGCACAGGCATAACAAAAATTTGGATAGGGCCAACGTATCGGCTGGTTTGATAACTGATACTGGCAGATGTAGCCAATCCTTTGTCAATTAAAGCCTGCTGCCATTGCGATGAGTTGAGTGAAAGTATTTTTGAGAAAACATCGGCAGCAATAGTAGCTGTGGAATCATGCCTGAAATCGGGGCCTTGCCATTCCATCATGATCATAGGCGTTTGCGCTATTGAAGATTCCTTGACGAAATATTCTGTTTTGGCTATCGGTTGAAATTCGGGTATCGCATATTTCAGTTGGGGATCCATATCGGCAGGCTTCCAATCGCCGTAAATATTTTTAGCCATTGCAAAAGCCTGTTGCGGATTTACATCGCCACAGATCACTAATAAAGAATTGTTAGGGACATAATATTTGTCTTTAATGATCATCATTTTTTCGGGTGTGGCGGTATTGATGACCTGGTGATCGCCAATGGGATTTTTCCGGGTGAACAGATCGCCCCAAACCTTTTTGTTGGTTTCTATCCATAGCTGGAAACCCGGATCACTTTCGCCACGCTGAAATTCTCCGTCAACCACCGGTCTTTCCTTTTGCATATCTTCTTCGCGATATATAGGAAAGCGTATGGCTGCGTTCATAAATTTTAACCCGGCTTCTAAACTGTCTTTGTCGAACGTAAAAAAATAATTTACTCTCTCTTCACTGGTTGTGCCATTCCAAATAGCGCCTAATTCCTGTGTGCGTTTTAAAAACTTTTCCTGGTCTGGATAGTCTTTATTGGCCTTAAAAAACATGTGTTCAAACAAATGTGACAAGCCGCTGTATTCGGGGCCTTCTGTATAAGCGCCGTTTTTTACGGCAATCTCAATTGTGGCCAAAGGCACTTTGTGATTTTCAATGACGACTACCTCAAGGCCATTGTCTAATTTTTGCCAGTAATAATCTTTTGGTAATCGCGGTTGGGCAAAGGAAGAAATTGCAGCACAGGCTGCAAAGAGCAGAAGCACTTTTTGTTTCATAAACGCTTTGGTTGTTGTATTCCTAAGTTAAGATTATTTATCATACAAATCAGGCATGATGTGGCCAGTGGTAAATATTGGTGAAATCACCAACGATGGCCTTATTGTTTTTGAAGTGCAGCCTGTGCAGTTTTAAGTCTTCAATATCTTGATATTTTACGCGGCGATGCATAGGATGCATGGTGCCTCCGGTAACGCCTGCAGGTTTTGCTGGATCGTATTGAAAAGGCGGGTCAACCAAAGTGCCGCGGGGATACATGATGCCCGGAATGCCTGTGCCGCGGATGTCTAAACCTGTGGGATGATCGAGGCTTAAAGTGTGCCCGTATTCATGTGCAGCGGTGGTAGAGCCCTGGTATAAATTTTCAAGTTTGAAATAACCAGTGTTACAACCTAATCCATCTACGAAAGAAATATTGCCGGCAGCGTATTCTTCAATGCGGAAATAGTTGTTGCGCGGATCGAGGTTTTGCAGCACTTCCAGTTCTGCAATCTCTTTTTTAAGTTCGAAAGTAATATGGAAGCGAACTAAAAAGTTATGATGGTCAATTGCAATGGTTGCGTTGGGCTCATTCCACATTGTTTCAACTTCATCAGCAATTCTTTGTGTTATAGTTTCATCGGCAGCATTACCATAAGTGATGATGTGAGAGTGAATGGTGATGATATTTTGGGTGGTATTGATTTCTGCTTCGCCCATATTTTGGAACACGAATCTCCAATTTGTGCATTAGAATGCAAATTCTTTTCTCAATTTTTCATCAATATATAATAACTCCCAATCCTGCCATCGTTTTGCAAAACCTGCTTTAACAGGATTATTTAAAATGTAATGGACTGTTGAGTTAAAATGTTTATCATTCCGAATAATTCTGTCGTAACTTTCTCTTTCCCGGAACTGTCCGTTCCGTCCTACGAGGCGGTTGCAATGCAAAGCTGTAAATTTTTTGTGATTCTGCAGTATGACGTCCAAGCTGGGAGCTTTCTTTAGTGTAGAGAGCAGCACATGAACATGGTTAGGCATAACGCAGGCACACCAAAGAAA
>JBQCHB010000162.1:0-4360 GCA_051955075.1 Flavisolibacter sp. | reverse complement strand
TATAGTAAGTGATGGTATGAGCTGAAGTGTGTTTATAAAGTGTTGACTTGGAAATACCTAAATAAAATGCTGCTTCTTGTACATTAAACATTGCTTTACATTGGTAATTTTTCAAATCTTGAATATGTAATAACAAAGCATCTATCTTTTGCTCAATTTTATGGCAATACATTATTTTATTTTTTTAATTAAATAAATTGCCAACACCCCCATGGAAGGAACAATTGTGAGGGAACAATTATTTATCTTCCTGTTGACTTAACAAAGGTGGAATTATAATCTGCTGGAGCATGGTCCAACCTCGGTCCAAATTGGTTTAACCAGAGGTCGAGAATTACCTTTTTAGTGATTTTAAATCATCATTAATGGAACTAATTATTTTATTAATAGTTTCCCGCAGTTCTAAAAGGTTTGATTTAGTTTTCTTATAACGCAGTCCACTCACGCTTTTTCTGACTCTTCCATTATGTCGTGCAAATAAGAGTTCTGCAATTTTACCTAAGTTCGAATCTGTATAGTTAGGGATTAACTTATTTTCAGATAAATAGATTAAAAATAATCCTGCTTGTTCTATAGAAAGAATTGGATCAAAATGCTTTTGTAAGCGAGTTACAGAGAAATCTTCTGGAAACTTTATTTCAATTTTCACGTCATTGGAGATGGTTGGGGTATTGTTTATTTTAGCTGCTAATGTATTTTTCCTCGATTTGATAAGTCCTTCCAACAACTTTTTATATTGAATCAACTCTTCATGATGCTTTTTCCGAAGTTCAACTTTCCTTTCTTCTGTAACTGCTACAAATTCATTTAAGTCATTTTCAGGATTTACTTGTGCATATTGAATAAGTTCAGTTTGCGTATCCTGTAGATTTTTTAAAATGCTTTTGACTCTTAACAAATATGCTGCAGCTTCTTTGCATAAATCTTCTGTGTCAATCAGATTGGCCAAAGCACCGATCTCATTTATAATGTTGATTGGTATATAATAAGATTGATCGCCCAAATAGTCTATGAATTTTTGTGCAGCAGCAATATACTTTCCTGACTCGTAATAAAAGAGCCTTTCCCCTAAAGGTAGAAACAGCTCTTTTGCATTTGAAGGGTTAATCATATCATGAATTTACAGTTCAGTTAGTTTTCTTGCATATTCTAATTTGACATCATCTTCAAAGTCATCCAGATAATTTTCGGTAGTGACTACTGAGGCATGTCCAAGATTTTCTTTTATGAACTCTGTTGATACGCCCTGGCGCTTCAAGATGGTAGAATGAGAATGCCTGGCAACATAGGTGCCTATTTTTCCCTCAAAGCCAATTTCAACGGCTATGGCATTCATTTGCCTGTTTACTTTCCAGATAAAGTCTTGAATTTTATACTTCTTTTGTTTGGGAGTAAGACCATGTTTTAGAATAGGAAAAAGATAAGGATTTTTTGGCTCTGTAGAACGCCATTTTTGAATAATAGCTTTTGTTTCTGCGGTAAGGGGAACTTTAATTGGTCGTTTATCCCTTTTTCTAGTATTCATTGTTTTAGCTCTGTAGAACGAGAAAAACTCTCCTTTAATATCACTGGGCACTAGACAACAAATGTCTGTGAAATTAATACCATTACTGATATAGCTAAAGAGCCAAAAATCTATTGCTTTTTGCTTTTCGCCATCGTCAGTTTTATATTGTAACAGCTTTTTAATATGTTGGGCTTGTAGTGCTTTTTTTACGTTCCTTGAACTGGGGATCGAATAGCCCTTGAATGGATACTTATCTTGAGACAACAATCCTTTGGAAATAGCAATGTTTATTATTGCCCTAAGTTGCCTCATATAAATACCAATGGTTGTAGGTGAAATTCCTTTGGGAAAATCGATTATTTTCGACTTTGATTTTGAACTTGGTCTGTGAACTGCATGTAATAAATGCTGTTCATAATCTTCCAAAAAGTTTTTGGTAACGTCACTGGCTTTGATTTTGGGTTTATAATCAAGTAAAGAGTTCAAAGTTGTTCTATAAATCGAGGCACTTCCTATCCTGCCAGCTTTTTCCAGTATCTCGATATAATCGTCAAAGAGCGTCTTCAAATCTGAAGATTGCCTAACTTTCTTTTCTCTGAAAAATAGTTCTTCAAACTCCTCGAAAGTGAAGGATTCCATTTTATCAATCAAGGATTCAGCTTTTTCTTTCTTTGCATTCAGCTTTCTTTTAAGAAGTTTTAAGTCATCATCTCGAAGATTTGCACCATAAAGCTTTGTCCATTCTACTTCACTAACGTCATGACCCGTTTTGTACCTTCTTTTATCTCCCTCAAAATAGACGGATAATTTTACTGGATAGGTCTTGTTTTTCTTTTCCCTTCTTGTATCTAACAAGAGAGATACGGTTGCTTTACTGTTTTCCATTGTTTAAAAATTTGCACCAAAATTTGCACCCCAAAGGGCGCAAGAATTGGAAATGATAAGAATCGATAACTACACAATTAGTGTGCTATCATTTGATTTACAGTTACTTAAGAAACGAAGGGAAATAATGGGAAATAAAAAGAAATGAAGATTTTCAGACTGTTAATCAGAGGGTCGTTGGTTCAAGTCCAACAGGGGGAGCCGAGACAGATTTTAAGCCTTATAATATCCAATTATAGGGCTTTTTTTATGCCCTGACTTCAGAAGAAAAGGTACTTCCAAGGTACCGGTTTCCCATTTAAGGTACCACCTCCATTTATTCACTCACTCCAAATCAAATACTATGTCAACAGGACTATACATCCTTTTTTGGCTACACAAGGCCAAAAAGGACAAAAATGGAAGGTGTCCCCTTATAGTAAGGTTGACCTTTCAGAAAAATAGAAGGCAGATCACTACAAGGTTTAGAATTTCTGAAACTGAATGGATTATTGCCGAAAGTCACCAAAAAACCAAGAATAAAGAAATTATTTCGGTGAGGGAATTTGTTACATCATTTAGAACCCGGATTTATAGCTTGAGTAATAAACTTGAACTTGAGAACAGGCTTACCATAGATGAATTAATTGATCTTTATGAAGGCAAGGAAAATCCGGAAAAAAGTATCCTTGAACTCATTGAGGAACATAATCAAAAACTCAAGGAAAGAGTGGGTATTGATAGGGCTGGATCAACCTTTGAAAAGTATGTGTATTTAAAGGACAAAGTAAAAAGGTTTATCAACGTTGTTTACAATAAACGTGATTTACTATTAAATAAAATACCACCTTCCTTTATCAAAGATTTTGTGCACCATCTAATAACAAAAGATGGAAATCAACACAATACAGTGGCAAAGTATGTTAAAAATCTAAAGCATGTATTTGCTTATGCAGTTGAGCAAGGTCATTTAGAAAAACATCCATTTGAAACTTTCAAAATGGGATATAAGGATATACAAAGGACTTACTTAACAGCCCAAGAGCTAGACACTTTGGCAGCATACAAATTTGCGAATAAGAAATTTGAGTTAGTGAAGGATTTATTTATTTTTCAATGCTATACAGGTCTTGCATATGTTGATATGGCAAAGCTCAAAATTGAAAATGTTGTAGAAGGAATTGACAAAAAACCTTGGATTGTTACTCATAGACAAAAAACGAAAAAACAATCCCTCATACCATTACTTCAACCTGCAATTGATGTTATTGAAAAATATAAAAATCACAATTCAAAAAATGATTATCAATTACTACCGGCCTATGCCATTCAAAAATTCAATACTTATCTCAAAGAAGTTAGTGCAGTTGTTGGTATTGAAAAGTCATTAAGTAGCCATGCGGGAAGAAGAACATTTGCAACTACTATAGCATTGGGTAATGGGGTTTCAATAGAGTCAATAAGCAAAGTACTTGGCCATAGCAATACAAAAATGACTTCAATTTATGCTATTGTTACAGACACAAAACTTAGCGAAGAAATGGCACAGCTTGGAAACAAGCTGAAGAAATGCAAATAAAGGGGCTATTTAATGCCCCTTTAATTCATATCTAATTCCAAGGTTCGATATTAAGTTTGGGTTCGATTCCGAGTGCAAGCTTCAAATGCTTTTTGAAGTATATTTCTACAACTCTAATATGCTGTTCAGTTGTTGCTATTGAATCATGGATGGTGAATAATGGCACTTCAGGAAAATCATTATTAATATCCAAACATATGTTATGCAAGATTAAATTAGATTCAAATCTCTGGAAGATGCAAGCCAAAGTATTATGGTTACCCCTACCCCTTTTAATAAGTTGAAAGATTGAAAACACGTTAGGAAAACATTCTTTAAAAGCTCTAACATACTTACACCATTTCGAGGCATTAGTTTTCTCGAAGAAGGCTCTAAACGTGGCAGTTTTGGCAAAAGACCTGATTTCCTGA
>JBQCHB010000161.1:0-3606 GCA_051955075.1 Flavisolibacter sp. | reverse complement strand
GGCTCCACGACCTGCAGCTTGATATAAAAAATAAGGCTGAGAACCTCTACCGCGAATCTGTAGCCATCAATCAAAATATAGCGTTCCTGGAGAAGGAACTGGAGAGAGTGAATGCTACTTTTGCCATCTGCCTGCAAATAGCTGATAAACTCTCCTCCGCGGGTTATAACCCGGAAGAAGCCAGCTTAGAGAAAATGATGGCCGCACGTGAAGAAACCGTGTCGCAGCTATCAGACTATAACACTAAAATCGTATCAGTTTATGAGGCTGCGCAAGCGCTGAACAAAAAGTTGAATGAAGAAGCTGACAGCGACGAAGAAAAGCTGGAGGCTTTGTATGATGAATTGACCAGTCTGGCCATGGATCATATAGAAAATTCGGAAAACAATGCCATCGATCCGGTAGCTTTCGACGAGCAATTTAATGAATTCAAAGGATACGCCAGTTCCATCGTAGAACAGCGGGAAACCCTGCTACAGAGTTGCGACAGTGTGCTTATCAATTATACCAACCTGAACAACCAGACTACCACTTTATACAACGTGTGGAATGAATTTCTAAAACGATACGATCTGCTGATCGCCATGTCCGTCCTTCATAACGGGGCAATGGAAATTAATGTCAATTAAAATTTCTACTGCCCTCTGAGGCGCCTTAGCCGGTTCACCCGCGGCTACCAGTAAAACGTAGCGACCAGCACCGCAGGTCAGCCCGCGGTCAATGTGGCGGTCAGCACCGCAGGTCAGACCGCGGATTAGAGGGATAACAGTGAAACGACAAATTGATTGATTTTTTATTTACGAAAAAAGTGAACACGGCTCCTAACTTTGAATGCCAGACGTTCACCCTAAAAGTAATGTCTCTCCATTGGCTTTTGCCGCGCGCACGCCCGGAAAAACGCGCGGAGCAATCGGAGCCTGTCCGCCTACCGGCGGATTTTCCTTGAACTTAGCGAAGCGATCTCATAAGCACCTTAAAAAACAACAACCAATCCCCGCATAACTTTTTGGTTACTTTTTCTTTCAAGCAAAAAAGTGACAAGTAAATTGTAGAAAGGTGTTTTAACCCTGATGAATGGCAGATGTGATCATCCGCGTTTACCCGTAAGGACTGCCAAAGCAGGTTACCAGGAATTACTTCGTTATAAAGATTCCCATAGCCCTCAAAAGATTTTCATCCCTTGGATAGGTAGTGAGGGTGTAGGGAACTCCGTTCTTCCAGTACATTGCGTTCCTATCGCCATAACCTGTAACATATACATCAGTACCTGAAAGAGCCATACCTGTTGTCGCAACATCATCCGTGCCATCCTTGAAAAGCTCCTGCATATTCCCGTTTAGCCACTGCTTCGCAATATACTCGGTACCATCACCCAACGACGCTGCTACATAAACATTGGCTCCGTTTACGGCGATCGGCACTACCCATTCAGTGCTGTAGCCACTGCTTTGGCTTTCAGGAAGATTAACAGCTACTCCGTTTTTCCAGTACTTTGCTTTATAGTCTTCATGGCCTGCAACATACACATCGTTACCCGACACGGCAATTGACGAGGCCTCCGCTGTTTTAGTACCATCCGTCAGGTATACTATCTTCCCGTTTTTCCAGTAAACGGCAGCCGGATTATAGTTGATTCCGTTCTTTTCATACATTACTGATCCGGCCACATATACATCATTTCCTGAAGTTAATATCGACCTTGCTCCCGCCTCTCCATCTCTCGTAATAAGCGTTACAGGAACACCGTTTTTCCAATACTTCACCGTATACAGCCTGTAATTCCGGAGACTGTCATAATACTCCTGTTCAAGTACATAAACATCATTATCCGAAACCGTAACCGCCGTAGCCTCGCCACTTTTACAACTATCCACAAGCTGCGCGGCTACCCCGTTCTTCCAGTATTCAGCTATGTTATATCCGGGCGTACTGGCTGTGTCCAAAATCTTTTGGTAACCTGAAACATAAACATCGCCTCCTGAAACGGATATGGAAGTTGGAACGTAATAGTGAAGAGTGTCGGTAACAAGAAAAGATTGTCCATTATTCCAGTATTTGATACAACTAATATTGTAGGCGTACCATTCCTCTCCCACAATGTACACATTGCCCGGTGGAACAATGCTGTCTTTTGCTATTACCGTAGTATCTGTTTTAACTGTTGTGGTGTCAGTGGCCGGACTGTCGGCAGGTGCAGCAGATTTATTGCACGAGACAAAAACGCAAATACAAAAAGCAGCAATAATTTTGGCTGGTAAATTCATCAGTGGGTTGAAACTTTTTCTAAAATTAATTTTTCCTTTTTATAAATCGAAATTATTGGAGTTGAATTCTTTGGATAAACTACCGTTTTGCACATTTCCATATTTCTTACTTTGGTAACTTTATAAAAAGGCCGGTGTTCACTCCAGAGAAATACGCAGCAAGAATATAGCAGCCATCAAAGGCAAAAACGCCTGGCCTGGAATGCTGTTGCCAGCTTGCATCATGAAACAACTATACTTTCTCTATAGTCTATCCACCGGCTTTTGCCGCGCGCAGGCCCGGAAAAACCCGCGGAGCGATCGGAGCCTGTCCGCCCACCGGCGGATTTTCCTTGATTTTTTGTTTCTTCTGAGCACCGTCGAAGAATGTATCAAGACAAAAGAAAGAGCAAAATAGCAAACCAATAAATGGTGTCTTAAAAGCAACACTCTTTTCTAATTTTCTTTTTTAAGTTGCATAATGAAACAGAAAAAAGTGTATTCCTTATGTGAAGCCGTGGCGGATATCACTTACATCGCAGCCACAGAAAACTACCGAACCAACGACAGCCGCGAGATGATAAGCCAATTCATTCAATGGGCAAAAGAATTTGAAAAATTACACAAGCACATTGAATGGGGCATCAATTCGCCTTTAGATTACATGGATTCAATTTATTATTTTACCTTGTTCAAAATAAATCAATGGCGTAGTGAATGAGTGAAGCTCGCAGGCTTTCGACAAGAGAATGACCAGCCAATTTTCATGCACTTTTAGTGCAGCGCGTTAATCCTCAATGCCTTTTTCAATTTTCTTTGAAGAAAAAAATAAAGAATTTCTTACATTGTGAAATAGTTTAAAGTGACGTAAAAAACTTTTGCAATTACGTTGCCTTTCTAAAACTAACATATCAAATGGCTTTCCCAACTAACATTACAAGAGAAGATTTACTAAAAGGAATTAAAAAGATCGATAAAGAGGGAATACCTTCTGGCGGAGATTCCCAATATTACGATGTCATTTACGACAATAAAAGATATCCTCCCAAATTAATTGTTTCTTATGCTAATCTTTTTGCAAATGGAAAAATTCTGGATCGAAAAACTTTCGCCGGAGGCTTGGATACCCGATGTTTTAATCTCCTACAAAGCAATGGATTTATAATAACACAAAAAGCAAATCAAAGCAATATGTCTTTCTTTAACCAAATTGAAAAATTTTTAAAACAAGCAAAATCGGGAGATTTAGGTACAAGAGAATATATCAAGGAGTACATGGGATTAAAAGTAAAAGTAAGTTTCGGACAAGGGACTCCGGCACGCATTCCATGGATTGCATTTTTAAAAGGAAATCAAACTGTTT
>JBQCHB010000160.1:0-3196 GCA_051955075.1 Flavisolibacter sp. | reverse complement strand
CTGCGTATCCGCGATATTGCTTTTGCCTTTGTTGTCCACATAAATGCCGCCATTGGAAGAAACGCTTTTTGGCCAGCCAAGGCCAAGCATCCAGCGCACTGCATCAAACATGTGGATGCACATATCGCCCATAATGCCGTTGCCGTATTCCATAAAAGCACGCCACCATCCGCGGTGCGGCAAGCCATCGTAAGGGCGGAAAGGCGCGGGGCCTGTCCACATATCGTAATCCAGGAAATCAGGCACCGGCTGCAGAGGCGGATTCGCATTAGAGTGCATGTGATAATAACAGCACATTTCAGCATGATGTATGCTGCCAAGCAAACCTGCATCCACTATTTTTTCTTTTGCTTCCACGAGATGCGGTGTGCTTCTGCGCTGTGTGCCTACCTGCACCGTGCGGTTGTATTTTCTGGCTGTAGCAAGAATGGCTTCGCCTTCCAATACATCACGGCTGATGGGTTTTTGAAGATAGAGGTCGGCGCCTGCTTTCATCGCATCAATCGCTGGTAAGGCATGCCAGTGGTCAGGGGTACCGATGAGAACAATATCCGGTTTCGTTTGTTTTAATAACTCACGGTAATCGCGGAAAGTGGCAAGGTTTTTTTGCGGCTTCCTCTCATTGATCATCTTTGCTGCCTGTTGTAACTGGTGCGCATCCACATCGCAAAGGCCAACCACATCGACCGGCGCCACCTGCATCAGCCTGAAAAGGTCACTCTTTCCATACCATCATGTGCAAATCAATGCAACCCGCCGTGGCTTTGCGCCGATATTCGGAATGTAAGGATGCAGGGTAGACATGGCCAATAACATAGAGCTGTTGCGTAAGAATTCGCGGCGGTGGATGGTGTGTTGATTCATACTGATATGGTATTCGTATTTAATGTTTAAAGATACGGTTTGGTTTTAATTGTGTTTCATCACAGCACCCAAACGTCTTAAAATACAAATTCGGATTAAAAGTTTGTTTACTGCAGAGTGTAGTAGCGAGAAGGGGATAGTCGGAGAAGAGGTAGTGTCTCCTTCAGTTTAGAAAGATACGGCTGAGACAAAGCAATCATTCGGAGAGCCGTATTACTTTGATCATATTGACTCGTCCTAAAAAAAGTTTACAGGTTAATAGATAAATCCTGCGATAGGTTTACAGGATGATTTTCATTGTTTTCAAAAGTATTTCTTTTTTTAAAATAGTTTTTCCATAATCTCTGTGGATTTGTTTTTTGATTGTTATGTAATTTATTGGGGGTTAAGTTGCCGATACTCATGTGTGGTCTATCGTTGTTGTACAAGCCGATAGCCTTATGTAGTTGTTTTTTTGGTTGCACTAAATTATCAGTTTGATAGTGGTTCAGGTATTCTTCTTTAATTATTCCATTCACTCTTTCGGCTATAGCATTTTCTAACGGGTCTCCGTTTTCGGTCATACTGATCCTGATGCCATTGTCCTGCAATAGCTTTACATACTTCCCGCTGCAATATTGTATTCCCCTGTCGCTGTGGTGTGTAAGCTGCAATGGAACGGCAGCCCCTCCAAGGGGTGCAAGGGCCATTTGCAGCGCTTGAATGCTTTGAATGGCTTCCATTGTTTCTGCCACATGATAACCAACAATTTTACGAGAGTAAGCATCGGTGATTAAACTAATGTAAAGATGATCCCCTGTAGCTATCTTCCAATAAGTGATATCGCTTACCCATAATTGATTGATCGCTGTGGGAATAAAATCCCTGATTAAATTTGGATACTTTCTAAGCCAATGATTCGAATAGGTTGTTTGTATCCTTCGCTTTCTTTTCTTTACTAATAACCGGTTAACAGCCAGCAGATCAAACAAGGCATCTCTTCCCATCTTTATACCATGTTCTATCATAAAAGGCTGAAGCTTGCCATACAACTTCCTGGTACCGATTACTTTATGTTCTTTTCTTATAACCATTACTTCCTTTAATATTAATAAGTCAGCCGTTTGTACGCTTTCCGCTTCCCATGAATGTTGATAATATGCCTGGCGGGTGATACCAAATAATCTGCAAATACGTGATAGGCCTATCTTAGAGTATTTGCATTTTAATTCATGGATTATTTGGTATTGGGCTTTTTTCTAATCGGAATCTTAAGTTCGGATTCTGCTATCTCTATCATTCTTCGATAGCCTTCAGCCTGTAGTTTAGCGTCTTCAAGCTCCTTTTTAAGAAGCTCAATTTGCTGTTGCTCCGGAGTTAATGATTGTTTCTTTTTGTGTTTATCTGGCAATGGTTGAAAATTTTCAACGCCAATATACGCACTTCCTGTTCGCCGGTTTATACCTGGAATATAGTCTAATTTTCTCAGCCAGTCATGAACCAATGAATGATTACTAAGATTATATTTATCAACACACTCACGTAACGAAAGACCGTTTTCAACATGGTCCTTACAAACTTGATGTTTAAGTTCGAGACTGTAAAAAGTCCGGCTAACAAATTCATTTGAATTATCCATTTTACACTTAATTTGTGTAAACCTATTTTAGGACAAGACACTACCTCTTCTCCGACTCCGCCATGGTTCGTGTCCCACGAACCACACTTTACACTAACTTTACAAAACCCCGCCAATATGCTTTATAAATCCGAAATTATCAATTACTTTTTCATAAAATGAAGCGCAGGAGTAAAAATAATCCTGCGGCTCTTTACATAAGTTCCATCTTCCCACACACGGATTATAATGGATATAATCCATTTTTTGATTCAGCGTTTGCTTTTTTAATAATTCAAATGCCAGTGAATCCCTCTGCCAAAACTCATGCTGCTTATTGGCAGCATCAACACTATATAATTTTAAATCGCCGGGCCTATTTATTTGCAAGTATTTTTTAAAAGCGTGCGCCGTATATTTTAAAAATGAAGCATGCGGTTGCTCTTTCCCATTCATTTTCATTAATTGCCAAACAAAATGCACGTGATTCGGCATGATGACAAATGCATAAATTTCTATTTTCTTATTCGTAACAAAATATTTGAGGGATGAAATAATTACTTCCTTTAACTCATCTTCCTCCAATAATTTATTCCAGTCGTTTATAGTTGCTGTCCAAAAATACGGCTTGCCAATATCCATATGAGATTTTCGCAATTCCATTGTTTCATTTAATAAATATATGATAATCTAAAAGCTTTTAGCTTTTTGAAAAACATTATTCATATTTACCAT
>JBQCHB010000159.1:0-3715 GCA_051955075.1 Flavisolibacter sp. | reverse complement strand
TTATTGCATTATCCATTGCCACTGGCGGACTTTTAGCAGCAATGCCACCATTATGGACTTATCCGATCAGTATGTTTTCAGGAGTAGCTGCAGCAACCGCCATTGCCACGATAAACTCATTTGGGGTTCTTGGAGGAATCGCAGGCCCAAATATTTTGGGATTTATCACCAATCTAACCGGAAACGTTTCCTTAGGCCTTATGGTAGTTGCGGCTATGCTGCTTTCCGGAGGTATCGCAGCATTTTTCCTTCGGGTGTCTGGCGAACCGAAAATTAAAATAGCAAACTAAAAGTTTTTGTATTTCTTATACGATGTAGATAAAATGAGGTATTTACAAAAAACAGGCATTGTGATGAAATTTAAAAAATATTTTTTTGCTGTTTATAGCGATATTGGCTTATGGTTTTGCAGTGGGGCAGGAAAGCACATTTCGTGACCAGTAACAGAGTTACAAAAATGGCAAACTGGTAATCAATTAAATTTTATATTTTTCTATGTCGTACTTCTGTGCATTCAATCTGGCTTTATTTTACTCGTAGTTTCATTCATTTTGATTTGAACCGTATGACCTTAGCTGCCGCTCCTTTGCCATAGAATAAATTTAGAATTTTGTAGAAACTCCTACGTAGAAATTCCTCCCGATTGAAGGAATAATTCCAGGGCCGGGATATTCATCAGCGCGAAGCGTGAAATATTTTTTATCGGCGATATTATTCATTCCTGCCTTTACTGAAAAGCTTTTGAGGCGGTAAGTAAAGCTTGCATCCAGAACGGTATAAGCTGGAATATAGCCCGCAACAGGATCTGAGCTTATTTTTGCATTCGTTGCATCGCCATACGCATCGCCGTTGTTACTCATTTCAAAAGTGGCAGACAACCTGTTGTCATAATAAGTCACGCCAATCCTGTTGATGTATTTGGCTGCTGTTTCTACCCTGTTGCCTTTGAATTCGCCGCTTGTATATTCAGCATTGATTAAAGCCAGTGAATTAAAAATATTCAGTCCTTTTTTAGAATGGCTGTTCAAATATTTCAACAAATTAAATTCTACATAACTCTCCAAACCTTTATGAATGCTATTGGCTACATTGGTTCGTAATGTGTATTGGCTGGAAGTTCCGGGATTCATTAATACCGTTCCAATGCGGTTATCATAAGCGATATAAAACAGCCCGATATCAAAATTCAGATAATTTTTTACTGTGCCTCTGTAACCAAGATCAGCATTAAAACCTTTTGCATCTTTCAGGTTCTGATCAATTTTAGAAGTCACGCCTATTGGTGTCAGTTCAGAATAAGAAATAGGACGATAAGCCTGGCTGATATTTGCGTAAGCGTTGGTGTAGTCCGTGGTTTTATATTGTATTCCCAGCCCAAAAAGAGGCATATATCTTTTCCGGTCTTCATTCGTGTTGAGGCGCCCCTCGTCAGTTTCTTTGTATCCATCACTGGTACTTTTTAAGTACTCAAAACGAAAACCGGGAGTAATACTAAGCCGGTCATTTACCTCGAAAATATTTTCTAAAAAAGGCGCCACGTTAGTCGTGGTGAAATCAATATCCTTTTCATATTCTCCTGTAATAGAAAGATCGAAATCGCTGCCTGTGGTGCCTTCACCTCCGCTTTGTTTTTTAAACCATCCATAAGTATACCTGATTCCTCCTCCCAACGTGTTTTTCATTTTTCCTATGTTATAATCATGTGTCAGCCTCACTTCTGTGGTAGCGTTGTTCATGTCTTCGCTTTCCACTTCACGATGAACGTATTCTCCTGTAAGAGGATCTTTTTCATCCAATGCTGCTGCACCGCCATCTTCATTGCGCCAAACCAAAGAACGGTTGCTGAACATCAAAGATGATTTGATGCTCAAAAATGTTTGTGGTGCAATATTATAATTGAGATAACCGGATACAATATTCCACGGGCTTTTTAACCAGTTCCTGCTTCTGAAAGACGTGCGTGGGTCGGCTTTAAACATGCTGTCTGTAAGCCCGCCTGGCATTTTAATGTTGTTGCGGAGAAGCGTATATTCCACTCCGGCATTTAATTTTTCAGAAGGCGTGAATTGTATTTTTCCAAACGCAGATAATTGCCATTGCTTGCTGTTGGGCCGCCAACCCTCCATGGTTCTGAATTGTGCAAAGCCATAATAACTGATCTTATTGATAGTGCCGCCGATAGAATTAAAGGTATTGAACAGGCCAAAGCTTCCACCGGTTTCAGAAGAATTCCATTCAAACTTTTTATTTTTTGGCGCTTCATTCAATACATAATTGATCATGCCTCCAAACTGTGGCCCATATTGCAAGGAAGCCGCACCACGAACCATTTCAATTCTGCTTACTGCTTCCATCGGCGGAAGATAATAGGATTCATTATAACCATACACGTCGCCACTGATGTTATAACCATTCTGCCTGGTGTTCATTTCAATGCTTTGTGTGGGATTAAGCCCCCTGGTTGAAATGCCGTTGGCAGTGAATCCGCCGGTTTCTGATTCTACGATATTCAATCCCGGAATTCTTCCGAGAATTTGTCTTGTGTTGTTGATGGCTTTATTGGCATCCAAACTGTCAACCAAGATCACTTCATTTTTTTTACCGGCATAAATAATTCCATCTTTTACATCCGGCATGTGTCCTGTACCTCTTACAGTTTTGATTTTATTGACTATGATTTCTTTGAGTGAGATTATTTTTGTGCTCTCTTTTTTTTGCTGCGCGAATAATGCGAATGGCAGTAAAGCCACAAATAATGTCAAAATATATTTCATAGTTTTCATAATTTAATCTTAGAGTTTGCAAAAATGAATCGTCCTGAAATAGATGAGTTACGAAATACGGAATCTGATTTACGATATTGGGAAAAGAAGTGGTTTGAATAATTTCCGCTTGTTTTCAATATAGCGTCGTTTAACGCTTACACAGTTAGTTGTCCAAACGTGGTTGATACCTCCAAAATCATATCGAAAAGGATCCTCTTTTTTTGCGACAAATTACTTTCACGGTTTTATTGTCAAATACTTTTCACCGGGATATGACTTTTGACAATACTAGGTCTCAGTCCCGTCTTCAGAAAGGAACTCAGCGTCTTCGGAAGAATTTACCAATTGTAAGCTACATTTCCCGAAATCGTAAACTTAATTCCCGATTTAATAAATGACCCTTACGTTGTGCTTCTAAATTCGCGGCAAAAAAAGAATGCAAAAAGTTTTTTTAATTGTCTTGGTCTTTTTGGCATCTACAGGTAACGGGAATGCCCAATCTGTGAGCGGTTTCATACATGATCAACAGGGAAAGCCCTTGTCAAATATTTCTCTGAGTATCCGCGAACTATTTTCCGGCACTATCTCTGACAGCATCGGTCATTTCACTCTAACTTTACCGGCTTCCGGAAAATATACTTTGGTGGCTGAAGGAACAGGATATGGAACCGTAATAAAATCACTGGAGATAACTAATAGTAAAAATACAGAACTGGATATAACTCTAAACACGTCCACAACTTCACTAAAAGAGATAATCGTTACTGCCAGCCGTAACCCGGAAATTGTTGACCATACACCTGCTTCAGTCCAGGTAATCAGTCCGAAAGAATTTCAGACTCAATCTGCCATTTCACCCAATTTATCCAACATTCTTGCAAGGGCAGTGCCTTCCCTGGGATTTGCCACAAATACTACAAGTAATACAGGCCAAACATTAAGAGGCAGGA
>JBQCHB010000158.1:0-12085 GCA_051955075.1 Flavisolibacter sp. | reverse complement strand
TCTCTCAAGACGACGACCTGGTTGCTGATAGGACGAGCCGCTAACCATGGCCCCTATCAGTGAAATCTCCCGAGGTTATTGGTACAGGATTGGTTATCCCACTACTTACATCAATTCTTTTACAATTGGAACAGAATATTATCATCAGGGTGGCAACACCAGAAGATAAAATATATGCTACTACCATCACCGATGAGATGGAATCATCGGCGAAGGCACGAGGAACCGGCATTGCCAAACGTTCGCCGGATTATGTAGCACAAAAAATAGACGAAGGCAAAGCTGTTATTGCTCTGACCGGCGACGGCACCTGGGTAGGCTTTTGTTATATCGAAACCTGGGAAGGCGAATATGTAGCCAATTCAGGCTTGATCGTTTCTCCGGCTTTTCGTAAAAGCGGCGTAGCGAAATCTATCAAGGAACGCATCTTCAAACTAAGTCGCGAAAAATATCCTGAAGCAAAAATTTTTGGTTTGACAACGGGTTTGGCTGTAATGAAAATCAACAGTGACCTCGGTTACGAGCCCGTGACTTATTCTGAATTAACACAGGACGAAAAGTTTTGGGCTGGTTGCAAAAGCTGCGTAAACTACGATATCCTCATGAGCAAGGACAGAAAAAACTGCCTTTGCACGGCCATGCTTTACGATCCGAAAGATCATTATCAGCCACAAGAAACCAAGGAGCACTTTGAAGAAAAAAGCAAAGTGTATGAACGCCTCCTCAAGATCAAACAAAGCAAGTTTTTAAAAAGATTGACCGGGCAGGATAAAAACAACAAAGACCGCAACAACAATCGCAAGCTCAAAATGAGTTTGTTTAACTTATTTCATTTCTAAAATATTTTTTATTAAGCAATGACTGCAACACAAGATTCTTCAGCCAACAAAATTGTTCTAGGATTCAGTGGCGGATTGGATACTTCTTTCTGCGTAAAATACTTAACCGAGGACAAAGGTTATGAAGTGCATAGCATTATTGTAAACACCGGGGGATTTTCTAATGAAGAGTTAAAAGATATTGATGACCATGCCTACAAACTGGGTGTAAAAACACATACTACGATTGATGCTGTAAAAAGCTATTACGACCGCATTATCAAATATTTGATTTTTGGCAATGTGCTGAAGAATAACACGTACCCTTTAAGCGTAAGTGCCGAACGCTTGGTACAGGCTTTACATATTGCAGAACACACAAAAGCTTTAGGTGCAAAAGCTGTAGCTCATGGAAGCACCGGCGCAGGTAACGACCAGGTTCGCTTTGATATGATTTTCCATATCATGATTCCCGGTGTGGAAATCATCACTCCTATTCGTGACCTGAAATTAAGCCGCGAAGAAGAGATTGAATATCTGAAAAAGAAAGGAGTGGAAATGAATTTTGCGAAAGCAGTTTATTCCATTAACAAAGGTTTGTGGGGAACGAGTGTTGGCGGTAAGGAAACACTTTCTTCCAAAGGAATTTTACCGGAAGAAGCATGGCCGACGCAAGTAACAAAAACGGATAGCGAGGAAGTAAAACTAAGTTTTGAAAAAGGTGAATTGAAAAAGGTGAATGATAAAACCTTTGCACATCCTGCTGAAGCCATTCAGTATTTACAATCCATTGCTGGCGCCTATGGCATTGGTCGTGATATACACATTGGTGATACCATCATTGGTATAAAAGGACGTGTAGGTTTTGAAGCCGCTGCACCCATGGTCATTTTAAAAGCACACCATGCATTGGAAAAACATGTGCTCACCAAATGGCAACTCAACTGGAAAGACCAACTGGCGCAGTTTTATGGCAACTGGCTGCACGAAGGACAGATATTAGACCCGGTGATGAGAGATATTGAAGCTTTCTTTGAAAGTTCTCAACAAAACGCAACCGGTAATGTATTTGTACAACTGGAACCCTACCGTTTTCAAATCATTGGCATTGAATCGGAGTTTGATTTAATGAGCAGCAAATTTGGCAAGTACGGCGAAATGAATACTGGGTTTACCGGCGAGGATGTGAGAGGCTTTAGCAAGATATTCGGTAATCAAACATCTATTTTCTATCAGGTTCAGGAAGCAAATAAATGATAAAGCCTGTTTCAAAATATCAGCCTTTGAAACATTACAAATGGGGAAATGATTGTGATGGCTGGAACTTGGTGGATAATAATTCTTTATCAGTAAAACAGGAAAGAATGCCTGTTGGCACAACGGAGCAAAAGCATTATCACCAGCATGCGCAACAGTTCTTTTTTATTTTGAAAGGAAAGGCGTTGTTCGAAATTGAAGGTATTAGTATAGAGATAAATACTGGGGAAGGATTGCACATTGAAGCTGGGAAGAAACACAGAATTATAAATGCAAGCGCTGAAGATTTAGAATTCATTCTATGTTCGCAGCCTTCAACTATTAATGATAGAATAAACTGCACATTACTATGAAAAAAATAAACGTTGGCATTGTTGGTGGCGCCGGCTATACGGGCGGAGAATTAATCCGGCTCCTCATTCATCATCCAAATGTTGCTGTTTCGTTTATTCATAGCCGCAGCAATGCCGGCAAACCGGTGTCGTCTGTTCACCAGGATTTAATTGGGGAAACCGATCTCATTTTTTCCGATAAACTGAACGATGATGTTGATGTTATGTATTTGTGTGTTGGACATGGTGAAGCAAAAAAGTTTTTAGAAGCAACTACCATTTCTGATAAGATAAAAGTGATTGATCTCTCCCAGGATTTCCGGCTTGCTCAAAACGCAAAATATAAAAGCCGTGAATTTGTTTACGGTCTTCCCGAATTAAATAAAGAGCAAATAAAATCTGCCCACAACATTGCTAATCCCGGTTGCTTTGCCACTACCATTCAATTGGGATTGTTACCCTTGGCAAAAGCAGGACTTTTGAATGAAGTTTATACAACGGGCATTACAGGTTCTACTGGTGCAGGACAAAGCCTCTCTCCCACTTCCCATTTTAGCTGGAGAGCTAACAATGTCCAGGCATATAAAACCTTAACACATCAGCATCTAAAAGAGATTAATCAATCGCTAACGCAGTTAGGTTCTGAAGCCATTGAACTCAATTTTGTTCCCTGGCGCGGCGATTTTACAAGGGGAATTTTTATCTCTTCCACCATCACATGCGAGTGGAGCTTAGAACAGTTAGTTGAATTGTATCGTGATTTTTATAGCGATCAGCCCTTCACTATCTTAAGCCAGCAAGAGATCTTTTTAAAACAAGTGGTGAACACAAATAAATGTGTAATTCAATTAGAAAAGGTAGGTACTAAACTGGTAGTGCATTCTGCCACGGATAATTTATTAAAAGGCGCTTCGGGACAAGCTGTGCAAAATATGAACCTGATGTTCGGTTTCAACGAATGTGCGGGGCTGAACTTAAAAGCTTCGGCATTTTAAACTATTTATAATGAAAGCAGCAATTATTGGTGGGGGTAATATCGGGATGGCGTTGGCTGAAGGCCTCATCAGAGCCAATGCCTGCAAAGCCGTTGATATTACGATAACAAGAAGAAATGCTTCTGCATTGTCAGGTTGTACCTCAAAAGGTTTCAACACATCAACCGATAATGCAAAAGCCGTTGACAGCGCCGATGCCATTTTTATTTGCGTGCTGCCGCAACAATTAGATGAAGCACTATCACAACTGCAACCTGCTATCAACTTAGAAAAACAATTGGTAGTATCTGTTGTTACTGGTGCCCACACTCAAATATTCAGAGATAAATTGGGCAACAGTTTGCGCATTGTACGGGCCATGCCCAACACCGCCATGAAAGTAGGTGAAAGCATGACCTGTCTTTCGGCGGTAAATGCTACACAGGAAGATGTGGACATGGTGCAAAACATTTTCAACACCGTGGGCCAGTGTATTGTTATTAACGAAGACATGATGAGTGCAGCTACAGCTCTTTGCGCCTGCGGCATCGCTTTCTTTTTAAGAACGATTCGTGCAGCATCGCAAGGTGGGGTGGAGATTGGCTTTCATGCACACGATGCACTAAAGATTGCCGCACAAACAGCGTATGGTGCAGCGAGGCTTTTAATTGCCAACAGAACGCATCCCGAAGAAGAGATTGATAAAGTCACTTCACCCAAAGGCTGCACCATTGCTGGCCTCAACGAAATGGAACACCAGGGATTAAGTTCTGCATTAATAAAAGGAATCAAATTATCGTCCAACATTGCCAATAATTTATACAAACAATCATGACCTGAGCCATAAAATTGACAGCAGCCTTTTCATTATAAAAATTTTATGGCGAAAGCCATGCAGCCAATAAATTAATAGAATTCACATGAAGCTTTTCGACGTTTACCCAATCAACAACATCACCATTACCAAGGCAAAAGATTCTTTTGTATGGGATGAAAATGGTGTGCAGTATTTAGATATGTATGGCGGTCACGCTGTCATTAGTATTGGACATACACATCCGCATTGGGTACGAAAAATTGAAGACCAGTTAAACAAAATTGCTTTTTACTCTAACTCGGTTGATATTCCAATTCAAAAAGAGTTAGCAGAAAAATTAGCCAGGGTTAGTGGTAAAGAAGATTATCAACTGTTTTTAATAAACAGCGGTGCGGAGGCTAATGAAAATGCGTTGAAGCTAGCGTCTTTTCATACAGGCAGGAAAAAAATTGTAGCCTTTAAGAAAGCCTTTCATGGAAGAACGTCGCTGGCTGTTGCTGCTACTGACAATAAAGCGATTGTGGCCCCGGTAAATGAAACAGACAATATTGTTTTTCTGCCGTTCAACGATGAAGAGGCTATTAAAAACTATTTTGAAACACATGGCAATGAAGTAGCCGCTGTTATTATTGAAGCCATTCAAGGCGTGGGTGGCATCCAGGTAGCAACAAAAAGTTTTTTACAGCTCATTCGTACATTATGCAACAAGCACGGCGCTTTGTTTATCGCCGATGAGGTGCAATGCGGTTATGGCAGAAGCGGAAAGTTTTTTGCTACCGACTATGCAGGTATTAGTGCTGACGTTTACACCATGGCCAAAGGCATGGGCAATGGATTTCCGATTGGTGGAATTTTAATTGCACCACACATTCAAGCGAAGCATGGCTTATTGGGAACTACATTTGGTGGTAATCACTTGGCATGCGCAGCCGCTTTAGCTGTGTTGGAAGTAATTGAGCAGGAAAACCTGTTACAAAAGGCCGCAGAAAACGGCGCTTATTTGATGAACCGCTTGGGGCAAATGGAAGGCATTGAAAACATTCGCGGCATGGGTTTGATAATTGGCTTTGATGTGCCCGAGACTCTAAAAGACTTGCGTAAGAATTTGTTACAACAGTACCATATATTTACCGGCGAAGCAAAACCCAATGTAATTCGTTTATTACCTGCACTTAGCATAAAGAAAGAGCAATTAGACGATTTTATTTCTGCGTTGCAACAAGCCATTGAGCAATTACAACCAAAGAAGGAAAGCTTGCAACGTGTTGAATAGAATTATTGAACGTATAAGTGAGTGACACAACAGATGATGATAGTAGCACCATAGTTGATAACATAAAAAATAATTACCCCCGAATTGAAACAGTTCATTTCTGCGCATGATGTGACAAATATTAACGCCTTGGTTGAAAAGGCATTAGCTTATAAGGCAGAACCCTTCAAGAATAAAACCCTGGGCGTCAATAAACGAATTGGTTGTTTGTTTTTGAATCCCAGCATGCGTACCCGCCTGAGCACTCAAATTGCGGCGCAGAATTTAGGCATGGAAGCCATTGTCTTTAATGTAGGCTCTGAAGGCTGGTCACTGGAATTTGAAGAAGGCGCCATTATGAACGGAACAACGGTAGAACATGTGAAAGATGCAGCTCCTATAATGGGAAAGTATTTTGACATTTTGGCCATACGCACATTTCCATCGTTAAAAAATCGTGAGGAAGATTATAGTGAGCAATACATCAAGCAGTTCATTAAATATGCCGGCATACCGGTGGTAAGTTTGGAAAGTGCTACGCTGCACCCCTTGCAAAGTTTGACAGATGTAATTACCATAAAAGAAACCTTTACAGAAAAACGTAAACCAAAAATTGTTTTAAGTTGGGCGCCACACGTAAAGCCTTTGCCGCAATGTGTGGCCAACAGTTTTGCGCAATGGATCAATGCCTGGGGCGAAGCAGATTTTGTGATTACGCATCCGGAAGGATATGAATTGGACGAGCAGTTTACCAAAGGTGCAATCATTACACACAACCAGGACGAAGCATTGAGCAATGCTGATTATGTGTATGTGAAGAACTGGAGTTCGTACCGGGATTATGGTAAAATTTTATGTACTGATGAAAGTTGGATGTTAACGAATGAAAAATTGAAATTAACAAACAATGCCAAAGTTATGCATTGCCTTCCGGTAAGGAGAAATGTAGAATTGAGCGATGAAATTTTAGATGGGCCGAACAGCATTATCACACAGGAAGCATCGAACCGGGTATGGGCAGCGCAGGCAGTACTTTCAGAAATTTTGAATGGATAAATTATACGTCATAAAGATTGGTGGCAACATCATTGACAATGAAGAAAAACTTTCTTCATTTCTAAAAGCGTTTGCTGCTGTTCAAGGAAAGAAAATTCTGGTGCACGGTGGCGGTAAATTGGCTACCAAACTGGCGGAGCAAATGAATATTCCGCAGCAAATGGTGGAAGGCAGAAGAATTACAGATGCAGAAACATTGAAAATTGTAACTATGGTATATGCCGGTTACATCAACAAAAATATCGTAGCGCAGTTGCAATCCAATGGCTGTAATGCGCTTGGTTTAAGTGGTGCGGATGGAAATATTATCCAGGCACACAAAAGAGTTCATACTACTATTGATTACGGCTTTGCTGGCGATGTGGATGCTATCAACAGCGCTTTGCTTCAAACTTTGTTGCAACAAAATATCAGTCTTGTCGTTGCTCCCATCACACACGATAAGCAGGGACAATTATTAAATACGAATGCTGACACCATTGCTCAGGAAATAGCTAAAGGATTAAGCCAGCAGTTTGATGTGAACCTCGTTTACTCTTTTGAAAAGGCAGGGGTATTACTTGATGCAGATGATGATAATTCTGTTATCCCTGAAATCAATCCAGTCTCTTATAAAAAACTTAAAGAAAAAAATTTAGTATTTGCCGGCATGATACCTAAGCTGGATAATGCCTTTGTTGCTTTGAACAGTGGCATAAAAAAGGTTATCATCGGCAAGGCTGAGAATTTGCATCATTTACTTAACGGCACATGGGGAACAAGCATTGTAAATGAATAACGACCTAGACATACTGAAACAAGAAGCCATTGTGGTTTTGCAAGAACTGATCAAACTGCCTTCTTTTAGTAAAGAGGAGTGGCAAACTGCAAGTCTTATTGTCAAATTTTTATTTGATAAAGGGTTGCAGGTAAACAGGGTTGGCAATAATGTTCTCGCTTTGAACAAATATTTTGATGCATCAAAACCAACTATCCTTTTAAACTCACATCACGATACAGTAAAACCTAATAACAATTACACAAGAGACCCATTTACTCCAGCTATCGAAGGTGGAAAACTATATGGCCTGGGAAGCAATGACGCAGGTGGTTGTCTGGTATCATTGATGATGGCGTTTCTTCACTTTTACGAACAGGAAAACTTAAAATACAATTTAGCCTACGCAGCTACTGCGGAAGAAGAGATCTCAGGCACAGGCGGCATTGAAAACGCTTTGCAGTTTTTGCCTAAGATTGACTGCGCCATCGTTGGCGAACCCACGCAAATGCAAATGGCGATTGCTGAAAAAGGCTTGGTAGTACTGGATTGTACAGCTCACGGCAAAGCCGGGCATGCAGCCCGCAACGAAGGAGAAAATGCCATTTACAAAGCCATGAAGGACATTGAGTGGCTGAGTATTTACCAATTTGAAAAAGTATCTGATTTACTAGGCCCTGTAAAATTAAGTGTCACTTCAATAGAAACAGAAAACAAAGCGCATAATGTGGTTCCGGCGCAATGCAAGTTTATTGTAGATGCACGGGTAAACGAATTGTACACGTTAGAAGAAGTGGTAAACGCTATCAAAAAAAATATTCGAAGTGAAGCCGCGCCAAGAAGTTTACGCATCAAATCATCAGCAATTGCTTTGGATCATCCCTTGGTGAAAGCAGGATTATCCTTAGGCAGAACTTACTACGGCTCTCCTACTACGTCGGATAAAGCACTGATGCCTTTTCCTGCATTGAAGATGGGACCAGGTGATTCGGCACGAAGCCACACGGCTGATGAATTTATTTTCGTGGATGAGATCAAACAAGGTATTGATCTTTACGTTCAACTTTTAAATCAGGTTATCAAATGAAGCTTTGGCAAAAAGAATCTACTTCTGTTTCTGAGTTGGTTGAAACATTTACTGTTGGCCGCGATAAGGAGTTTGATATTCTATTGGCAAAATATGATGTACAGGGTTCTATGGCCCATGTGAAAATGTTGGGTGAAGTTGGCTTGATGACGAAAGAAGAAGCTGCAAAAGCAGTTGATGCACTAAAGCAGCTAGAACGGGAAATCAATGAAGGTCAATTCATCATTGCAGATGACGTGGAAGATGTACACTCTCAAGTAGAGTTCTTATTAACGCAACGCATTGGCGACATCGGTAAAAAAATTCACAGTGGCAGAAGCAGGAACGACCAGGTAGCTGTCGATATCAAACTGTACCTGCGGGCAGAAGTTCTTGATATCAAAAATGAAGTAAAAGAATTGTTCGATCTTTTGATCGCTCAAAGCGAAAAATACAAAGACAAACTTTTACCGGGTTATACGCACTTGCAAATTGCCATGCCTTCTTCGTTTGGATTGTGGTTCGGTGCTTATGCAGAAAGCTTGGTAGATGATTTGGAAGTATTGGCAGCATCTTACTCCGTTGCCAACAAAAATCCTTTAGGAAGTGGTGCCGGTTATGGCTCTTCATTTCCATTGAACAGAACACAAACAACGCAATTTCTCAACTTCTCAACCCTCAACTATAATTCTGTGTATGCACAAATGAGCCGTGGCAAAACAGAAAAGATTGTAGCGATGGGGTTAAGCTGTATTGCGGCTACACTAAGTAAACTTTCCATGGATTGTTGTCTTTATCTCAATCAAAACTTTGGCTTTATCTCCTTCCCTTCCGAATTAACGACCGGCAGCAGTATTATGCCGCACAAAAAAAATCCCGATGTATTTGAATTGATAAGGGCCAAATGCAACCGCATTCAATCCATACCGAACGAACTTACCTTATTGCTGAACAATCTTCCTTCAGGCTATCACCGCGATTTACAGTTAACAAAAGAAATCCTGTTTCCGGCCATTGAGGAATTAAAGGCCTGCATTCAGTTAGCCCGGTTAATGTTGTCGAACATTGAAATAAAAGACAACATCCTTGCTGATGAAAAATACAAGTACCTGTTTAGCGTAGAGGCGGTGAATGAGTTGGTGAACAAAGGAATTCCCTTCCGTGAAGCCTATCAGCAGGTGGGCAATCAAATTGAAAAAGGAGAATTCCATTTCAATTATAGCAAAGGCGTGCATCATACCCACGAAGGCAGCATTGGCAACTTGCAAAACGATGCGATCAAAAATTCGATGAACGAAGTGTTACAAAAGTTCAGGTAGTTTAGGCATCCATATCTCTGAAATATGGATGTCTGTTAGCAAAGTTTATGAATACACTCCTGCAAACTCTCTTTCCAATCTTTCAGCTGGATATTAAACGTGGCCTGAATCTTTGTTTTATCCAAAACCGAATAAGCAGGACGTTTCGCAGGTGTAGGGAATTGTGCTGTATCAATCGGGTTAACAGTACAAGAAACGTTTATTAGTTTTTTAATTTCCACAGCAAACTCAAACCAACTAATAATACCTTCGTTGCTATAATTGTAAATGCCCGGCACCCATTTCCCCCAAGTAATTATTTGTAAGATAGCTTGTGCTAAATCAGCAGCATATGTTGGCGAACCAATTTGATCGTTCACTACACCAATACTTTCCTTTTCTTTCATCAGGCGCACCATGGTCATCACAAAATTTTTTCCGTAAGAGGAATAAACCCATGACGTGCGGATGATAATAGCACCGGGATCATTTTGTAACGCCAGTTGTTCGCCTAGTAATTTGCTTTCGCCATAGGCATTTACAGGGCTCACTTTATCGCTTTCGTTCAATGGTTCCCTGGCTAAACCATCAAATACATAATCTGTCGAAATATGAATCAGCCTGCAATTATTTCGTTCACAAAGTTTGGCAATCTCTCCTACTGCTGTTCCATTAATCTGCGTTGCTAATTCTTTTTCTTCTTCAGCTTTATCTACTGCCGTGTAGGCGGCGCAATTGATAAAGTAATTTGGCTGATAAAGTTCAAAAACAGTTTGCAAGGCTGCTTTATCTGCAATAGAAAGTTCGTTGCGGTTAAAAAAAACAAAGTCAATTTCAGGGTAGTGAGAAGCCAATTCTTTTAACTCGCTTCCTAACTGCCCATTGCTTCCTGTTACAATTATTTTAATTGCCATTAGCCCTTGTATTCAAAATTGTTTTTACAATTTTTAAACGCTGGCAGCAGCGCATCTTTTTCAGAAACGATTTCCTTTCCAGCAGGTATTTGCCAGTCAATGTTTAGATCAACATCGTCGAACCGGATGCCGCCTTCGCTTTCTTTATTGTAAAACTCATTGCATTTATACATCACAACAGCAGTTTCGCTTAACACGGAGAAACCATGTGCAAATCCTGCGGGAAGAAAAAGCTGCTTTTTATTTTCGGCTGACAGTTCAATGGAAAAATGTTGACCAAACGTAGGTGAGCCTTTACGAATATCAACTGCCACATCCAAGATCACCCCTTCTAACACTCTCACCAATTTAGCCTGTGCGCAAGGATCTAGTTGATAGTGCAATCCTCTTATAACACCATATGAAGATTTGGATTGATTATCCTGTACGAATTTTATACCAATGCCTGCCTCTGAAAAAACCTTTTCATTATACGCTTCAAAAAAATAGCCCCTACTGTCTTCAAAAACTTTAGGCTCAAAAATCAATAAGCCTTCAATATCTGTTTGTACAAATGGCATAATTAAAAACTCCAGTAATTTCTGCTTTTTACTTTTCCGCGATAGATGCCCTTCAGATCAGCAATGATCGCATTGGGTTTTGTAATGAATGAAAAATAATTATCGTCCAGGTCAGCATAAGGTTCGTGACATACGGTAACAATCACTGCATCATAATCCTTTCCAATATTATCTGTCAAACCAAAGCCATATTCGTGTTTTAGTTCTTCACTGTCGGCATGCGGATCTACCACATCCACATTTAAAAAGAAGTCCTGCAATTCCTTTACTACATCAGCCACCTTACTGTTGCGGATGTCGCTTACATTTTCTTTAAATGTTGCACCCATCACCAACACCTTTGCCGCCTTCACATCACTTACATGACTAATGATATGCCGCACTACTTTTCTTGCAACATAGTTTGACATGTTATCATTAATATAACGGCCAGCCAGTATCACTCTTGAGGTATAACCCAGTTCACTGGCTTTGTAGGTGAGATAGTAAGGATCAACGCCAATGCAGTGCCCACCAACAAGCCCCGGACTGAATTTTAAGAAATTCCATTTGGTGCCTGCTGCTTCCAACACTTCGTAGGTATTAATATCCATCTTATCAAAGATGATGGAAAGCTCATTCATCAAAGCGATGTTCAGGTCACGTTGTGTATTTTCAATGATCTTGGCAGCTTCAGCCACTTTTATCGAAGAGGCTTTGTGCACACCCGCCTTTACTACCAGTTCGTAAACTTTGGCAATGTTATCCAGCGACTGTTCATCACAACCTGAAACTACTTTTATAATGCTTGCGAGTGTATGTTTTTTATCACCGGGATTAATGCGTTCGGGTGAGTAACCTAATTTAAAATCTGTAATGCTTTTTAAGCCAGATATCTTTTCAATAATAGGCAAACAATCTTCTTCTGTACAGCCCGGATATACTGTAGATTCAAACACTACATAATCTCCCTTCTTAATTACCTTGCCAATGGTTTCGGAAGCT